>CAYSBM010000528.1:0-522 GCA_964429095.1 uncultured Solibacteraceae bacterium
TCCAGCGCGACCGGAACCTGCACTTCGGCTCCCTCATCCACGAGTGCCTTCAGAGCTGGCACGAGCGGCGCGACCTGGCCGAGGTGCTCGATCTCATCGACAGGCGATGCATAAACCGGACGCAGGATGAGGATCAGCGGCGGGACTGGCACCTCGCCACCGCCATGATGAAGGGCTACGCCGCCAGGTATCCGGCCGAGGAGTTCGAGGTTATTGCGCTGGAGAAGGCATTCGAAGGTCCGATCGTAAATCCAGCCACCGGCGCCGCCTCGCGTAGCTTCAAGCTCGCCGGCAAGGTGGACGGCATCATCCGCGTCGGCGGTGAGCACTTCATCCTCGAACATAAGTGCATCACAGGCGACAGCCGAATTTACGATTACGCATCCGGTAAGCTACTGACGGTCCGCGAGATGGCCCAGCACCAAATAGCGCCTGTCGTTCTCGGTATTGATGACCGTGGCCGGCTACGGCACGCCCAAGCAGGCATTCCACAACCCGACAACGTACGGGACGTCCTCCGAC
>CAYSBM010000528.1:532-2683 GCA_964429095.1 uncultured Solibacteraceae bacterium
TCAAGTCGGGTCGCACGATCACAGTCTCGGACAACCACCCGGTCCTTACTCATAAGGGCTGGGTGTTCGCGGGCGCGCTGAAGAAAGGCGACTGGGCAGCAGTTCCGCACAATACCGGGGCGTGTCACGAGCAAAGCCCATTCTCCGATGACGAGGTAAAGCTGGCGGGGTACATGCTGGCGGACGGCACCCTGTCGAGCCTGACCTTCAGCAAGTCCGATGGGGCTGTGCTTGACGACTTCGTGGCGGTGGCCGGTCGCTTGGGCATCCGGTTCCACGTACAGCGGCGAGACGGCCGCACCCCTCAGGTCAGGTTGTCCCGCGCGCCCGATAGCCCGGCGCGTCTCCTCATGGAAAGGCTTGGCCTCTATGAGGAATGCGCATATGAGAAGCACCTCCCGGACGCTCTCCACTCGATAACGGACTTTCAGGTCGGACTTCTGCTCGGCGCGCTATGGAGCACCGACGGCAGCGTGGACGTGTTTCAGGAGAGGCGGCCCGACTGCTCTCGCATTCACGAGAAAATCCGAATCGCCTATGCCTCACGTTCCCACGCCCTTTGCTTGGGAATCCAGAAACTTCTGTTACGCCTCGGCGTTTATTCGTCCGTTACCCGGTCCTCGGTCGCATATCAGGGGGAACGCAGAGCGGTTTTCAACACCAGGGTGATCGGTAGAGGCTCGAAGCGCAGGTTCCTCGATCTTGCGATCACGGGCACGATCCCCATCCTGAAGTACCCCGAAGTGATCCAAAGTGCCCGGGCACTTGTGAAGCCGGGCGAAGACCCTCGAATGGAACCGCCCAGCCTCCCGGAATGGCTTCAGCACGCGGAAGTCTTCTGGGACCCGATTGAGGCGGTGATCGTCTCGGGAAGGCAGTTGATGTACAACCTGACCGTTCCGGAGCTCCACAACTTCGTTGTGGACGATGTCATCACACACAATACTGCATCGCAAGTCGATGCCGATTACCTCGAAAAGCTCTGGACCGACTTCCAGATCACCATCTACGCCCACTACGTCGAACAGACGATGGGTATCCCAATCACGGGAATCCTCTACAACGTCCTGGTGAAGGCGAAGCTCCAGCAGAGCAAAGGCGAAACGGAGGAAGAATTCCAGGCGCGGCGCGCCGAGCTGCTGGCGAAATCGAAGACCGGCAAGAGCTCGGCGAAGCGGAAGCTGCCCGAGTCGGACGAAGAGTTCCAGCAGCGCCTCGGCGAGAAGTACGCCGACCCCGAGATGTTCCACCGCGAGATGCTCTACCTCTCGCGCGACCGCTTCGACATCCTCCGCAGCGAGCTCTGGGAGCTGACCCAGGCATTCCTGGACGCGCGCCGGCGCGGGGTCTTCTACCAGAACACCGCCTTCTGCTTCAACTACCAGCGGCCCTGTCCGTATTTCGCGCTGTGCCGCTCCAACGGCAATCCCAACGTGATCGACAACCTCTACCAGCGCGTCCCGCCAAACGAAGAGCTGCGGGTGCCGCCCGCCGACGCGCCGGAACCAGCTTTTTGAAAAGGAGAACTATGCTGCCAACCGCAAAAACACAAGCCAAGCCAGCCCTCGCCGACATGACCGTGCTGGTGTACGGACAAACGAAAATCGGCAAGTCCACTTTCTGTTCGCAGGCCGATGGCGCGCTGTTTCTCGCCACCGAGCCGGGCTTGAACGCCCTCGAGGTGTATCAGGTTCCCATCCAGTCCTGGGAGGATCTGCTCAACGCCTGCGCGGAGGTCACCGAGGGGAAGCACCCGTTCAAGACGGTCATCATCGACACCATCGACAACGCCTACAAATTCTGCACGGACTACATAGTCAGGAAATGCAAGATCGAGCACGAGTCGGACCTCGGCTACGGCAAGGGCTACGCGCTCGTCAACAACGAATTCCAGCGCGTACTGACCAAGCTGGCGTTCCTGCCCTACGGCCTGTTCCTGGTCTCGCACGCCAAGGAGATCGAGATCGAAACCCGCACGGGCAAATACACGCGGATCGTGCCGACGCTGCCCGATAAGGCGCGCAAAATCGTGCTCGGCATGGTGGACCAGGTGTTGTTCTGTGATCTGGAGCTCACCACTGACGATGACGGCGCCAAAAACATCCGGCGGGTGATCCGCACCAAGCCGAGCCTGTACTACGAGGCCGGCGA
>CAYSBM010000529.1:0-2670 GCA_964429095.1 uncultured Solibacteraceae bacterium
TCACTTGGTTCAATACCTCGGTCTTTGATTTGACTCCTGCCCGGCAACCCAACGCTCCCAACAATCAGACCCAGACGCAATACCGCTATTTCCCCTACGCAGTTCCCGGTGCACGGGCGCCTGCTGCGCAAAACTTCGACCTATCCATCGGCAAACGCACGCCGATTACCGAGCGTTTTACCCTGCAATTCCGAGCCGAGTTTTTCAACGTCGCCAACCATCCGGTGTTTGGCGGGCCGAACATGACTTACAACAGCGCTTTGTTTGGCAAGATCACCTCACAGGCCAATATCCCCCGAGCCATCCAGCTCGGACTGAGATTGACCTACTAGACCCAATGGCTGTGTTTCGGAGCGGGCGCTTGCCGCGTCCGCTCCTTTTTTGTATCTAGGCTTCCTATGAAACACTGTCGTCCCAGCATTCTTTCGGCGCTCTCGCATCCGGCGATCCTGCTGTTCGGATTTGCGCTTTCTGCCCAATTGCACGCCAGGGTAATCGTGCGGGGCGAAATCGCTGAGCGCAACGGCATGGCCCGCCGTGCCAGCGTCCTCGAACAGGGCATCCCGATCTCACCGATGGACGAAGATGAGGTCCGCAACCTGGTCATTGCCGGCCCAGACGGCCGTCCTCTGCCAGGTTCGGTCGAGGCGGAAGCACACGACCAGAGCGGCAAAGTAAACTGGCTTCGTTTGACTGCCCGAGTGGCCATGCCCGCCAATACGCGGCTTCCGGTAAGTATCCAGACGCAGTCACCCGCGGGGGTGGCGGGGTTTAGGCTCCGGACTGAGAATTCGAAAATTTCCGTTGAAGCCCCCGGTTACCGGCTGGCTGTCGACGGCGACGGGCATATCGAGCTGGTTTCCAACGGCAAGAGACTGCTCTCCGGGCGTTGGGACGTGGAGCTTCAGGGCGACGCTCGCGCCATCCTCTGGGGAGCTGAGTTCCGGCCATTGCCCTACACCGGCGCATGGATTGAGGAACAGACCCTCTGCCGCGCCACCCTTCTGATGAAGGCTTACTTGCCTGTAAGTCAGCGTAAGGAGCCTGGCGTGCTCGATCCCACCCGGCGCATGGATTTTGAACTGCGGCTGTTCGTCAACGCTATTGCGCCGAACATCCGTTTCGCCTGGCGCGTGACCAATCAACTCGGCCACAAGACCTGGCTGCGGCGCTACGCCTTGAGCCTGCCTTTGGCCGATGGCGTCGAGATCCTGTCTTCGGCAAGGCCGGATGTCGCTTTGTTGGATATCGCCGGAGCTCGTTTGGCCGTGACGGCTGATTTTTTCGAGAATCTCGGCCGCGGAGCGGGCATGCGGCTGGCCCAAGACAGGCGCTCCCTCTTGCTTGGCGGAATCCAGATGCCTGCCGACGGCGGCTACGCCACGGGCAAGGCTCCCGACATCCACCGCCTGTTCCACGACGGAATGTCGCGCACCTTTTCCGGCACCTTGATCCCGGGCGGAACGGCCTCCGCCGCGGCCGAGGCGCTTGCGCCTTTGGACCTCGTACTCGCCCCGCAATATTACTCTGACGTCAAGGCGCTCCCGGAATCGGGCGACCCAGTGACATTCGGCGAATTCGGCGCACCCGTCCATCGCGCGGCGGAATGGTTGTTGAACCACCAGTGGCGTGGCACCTTGTGGTGGGGCGAGTGGTACCGCGAATGGGATGAAACGCGCGGCGAGGGCGTGCAGGAGGCCAGCAACGGCAACAGTCCACTAGCGCCCCTGTATCACTACTGGCGTACCGGCGACGCACGGTTCCTGCGCTGTGCCGAGCGATCCGCGCAGTACGTCTGGGATGTGCAGATCAGCCGGGGGTCAAACCATCGACTCGGCTGGATGTTTCATACACGCCGTCACCTATTCGATGAACTGGACTGGATCCACCCCCGCTATCAGCGGGCCACTGGCGGACTTCTGGCCAGCCACGTATTCCTGAATCCGGCCGCCAGACGCGACATTATTCAGACAATCCGCAATTTCCACGAGAAGTACTTTGATCTTAACGGGGTGCCTCACGATTGGGACAAGCTCCGCAACCAGCGCGGCGCAAACGAAGACGGCGTGGACACCTCCAACTTCATGGAGGCTTTGGCCTACTGTTACCGCGAGACCGGCGACAGATATTTCCTCGACGCCGCCCTCAAGATGAGCCGCTGGACCGCTGGGCGTTACAAGATCCGAGGCACACGTAAGTGGGACGACTGGAACTGGAACCTCACTCAGTACGCCCTGCGAGGTCTTTATCACCTCTACCAAGTAAGCCAGGACCAGCAAGTCTACAACCTGATGACCGACATGATGCGCAAAACCCTGGCCAACAAGTCGACGAAAGGTTCAGAACTGAAGGATGGCATCGGAGGCGGTCAAGCCCATTTTGTTTTTTATCATGCCTGGATCTCGACGCGCGTCGCCGCCCTGTGCCAGGATCGCGCGGCGCTGGCTGAGGACTTGATGTGTGTCGTGCGCCGCGAAGTGGCCCGCGTCCGCCAGGACGGATTGATCCCTTACGAGCCGGGCGTCGGCGGCGGCATGCCTACCACCTGGACCAGTTATTACGACGCCAAAGCGCTGGTAGCCTACGTACCTGTCATCACCGCACGTCTGACTGCCCTGATCCTGTCTGGAAATGAGACATCCACCAAAGACAGCTCAGATGACGCTTCGA
>CAYSBM010000530.1:0-2653 GCA_964429095.1 uncultured Solibacteraceae bacterium
CGGCGGCTGCCGCCGCGGGAAGCGCCGGGGGAGGAGATGCCAGGCCGGCAATGGCCAGGTCGTCCACGCTGGTTGGTTCGCCCGGATCAGGCGACGAGCCTTCGGGCAGATCCCGCGGGACGTCCAGGAGCCGCAAAGCAGTCGAGGCCACTTCACGAAATACCGGGGCGGCCACTGCGCCGCCGAACTTGGCTGCGCCGTTCAGCGTAACCACAACCACAATACGGGGATTGGTGACCGGTGCAAAGCCCATAAACGAAGCGTTATAGCGATGCGTGTAGACGTTCTTTTCGCGGTCGAAGATCTGAGCAGAACCAGTCTTGCCGCCCGCCGTGTAGCCGTCCAGAAGCGCCTTCTTGCCCGTGCCGCGCAACACTACGCCCTCCATCATCTGGCGCACCCGTATGGCGGTTTCCGGGTTGATAATCCGTTTGGGCTCTTCGAGCGGCTCCGCCTCGGGCTTGCGGCCCGGTTTTTGGTGCGCCAGAATCAGCCGTGGCCGCACCAGAAGCCCGCCGTTGGCGATCACCGCGCAGGCGCGCGCCAGTTGCAGCGTGGTGGCGCTTACCTCGTGTCCCATGGCCACCGAACCGATCGAACTGGTTTCCGTTTCACTCACGCGCCGCAGAATGCAACCCGATTCGGCGGGCAAAGGCACGCCGGTGGCCTTGCCGAAGCCGAAACGGCGGACGTAATCGTACATGCGCTCGTCGCCGACTTTCAGTCCGATTTGTATGGCGCCGATATTGCTGGATTTGGCCAGCACGTCGGCCATCGATAGGGAACTGTAAGCGTCGTGGTCGCGGATCAGGCGGCCGAACAAATTGATCTTTCCGTTGCCGCAGGCGATGATGGAGTCCGGCGTGAGAGAAGTGGTTTCGAGCGCCGCCGCCACCGTGATCACTTTGAAAACAGATCCCGGTTCAAACGGCACCGAAACGGCCTGGTTAAAACGAGCCTGTTTGTCCTTTTCTCCCGGCCCGACAGGCTCATTGGGATCGTAGGTGGGATAGCTGGCCAACGCCAGAATGTCGCCTGTGCGCGGGTCCATCACCACGATGCTGCCGGTCTGGCACTGGTTCTCCTCCACGGCGGCCTTTAACTCCCGCTCGGCAACATACTGAATTTCCTCGTGCAGAGTGAGCGTAAAGCTACAGCCCGGTTGTGGTTTCAAAGACACTTGCGAGCTGTAGCCGCGCTGCCGCACATCGGTGTGCAGCAGCACGGAACCGGGCAACCCTTGCAATTCGTCCTCCAGGGCCATCTCAATGCCCGCATTGCCCTTCTCCTCGTGGTCCACGCCGCCCAACACGTGAGCGGCGAGCGTGGCCTTGGGATAGTACCGCCGGCTCTCCTGGCGGAAATCGATCCAATCCAGTTTCAAACTGCGCAGCCGCTCGGATTCCTCGGGAGAAATCTTGCGCTTGATCCAAAGGAAACCGCGGCGGCCGGGACCTTCAGCCGAGCTTCTCAGCTTTTCGGCCAGCGCCGCTTCATCCAGATTCAGGATGGCCGCCAAAATACCGGCCGCAACGCCGGGATCTTTGATTTGGCGGGGATCCACGGCTACCGAATCGACGGGCAGGCTCATGGCCAAAGGGCGGCCTGCGCGGTCAAAGATCGCGCCGCGCGGCGCTCTGACCTCCAGCTTGCGCTGCTGCTGGGCCTCCGCCTGGCCGCGCAGCGCCGCGTGAGAAAACACCTGTAAATGGATGAGACGGCCGAAAATGGCTGCGGCCCACACCAGAGCGATCCACAGCAGCAGATTCAAGCGGGCGGCGGCTTTATCGCTGGGGAAGGGGTCCACCATCGGTTGCCTGTTTGCGAAGTGCGGCCTATTTGGGCTTGACGTTCAGGGCCAGGGCGGCGCTCGAATCGGGCGCCAGATACACAACCCGGCCCGCAGCCGGCGGCGCCAACTCTCGCGCCTTGGCCAGCTCCTGCAGCCGTGCCGGAGCAAGCAAACGGGCCTGCTCGAGCTCGAGCGCAGAACGCTCATCTAGCAGGCGCTTCTGTTCCGCCTTGAGTTCCTCCAGGTCATAGCCTAGAAACAGGCCGTAGGCGCTGGGCAGAACCAGACCGATCAGCAGCAAGGTGATCAGCCCTCCGGTTCCGATAAACTTCCAGCATCGCCGTCCGGCGTGCGGGTTTGCGGCCCGCACCACGCGTGAGTTATCGATGCGCTTGATGAAGAAGTAAACGTCTTCGTTGGGGGTCGGCCTCAAGCGGGTGGACCCCGCAGGCGCTGCCGGGTGTGCGGAACTGGTCCCAGCCGTCTTCGCCCCGCCGAATCGATTCCAAAATGTAGCCAGCGTCGCCATTTGGTTACCGTTCTTCCTCGATTACCTCCACCGCCCGCAGCTTCGCGCTGCGGGACGCTGGATTGCTAATCACTTCCTGCTCGCCCGGCCTCACCACGTGGCGGGTTAGAATGCGCACTCTCCCGCTCCGCGCGAGCGCCTGGAAACTGCGCTTGACTTTGCGGTCCTCCAGAGACATGAAGCTGATGATCACCACGCGCCCTCGGGCCGCAACAACTCTGGGGGCGATCTCCAACAAGCGGTCCAGTTCCTCTTGTTCGCGGTTCACCGCGATGCGCAGGGCCATGAAAGTCTGGGTCGCAGGGTGCAGACGTCTCGTTCGCGGCACGGCC
>CAYSBM010000531.1:0-2647 GCA_964429095.1 uncultured Solibacteraceae bacterium
CTTGAAGTGGAATGACTCCGACGCTTTCGAAAAGAGGTTTTCCGTTGCAAACTCGGACGCACCGGAAAAATTGGACGTGGCAAGTTCAATTCCTAAGTTGCTACGGATGAAGATAACTCCCCCCAGCCGCTTGTAGTTCCGGACGGTCCAAGGAAGGACCACGGCGACGGCCGATAGTGCGGCGATCAGCACGCAGGCGAGTGCCGAGCGGCGGAGCGAGGCCATCCAGAAAACCGGCGCAAAGGCAAGCAGGAAGAACACAAACAACAGTTGAGGCGCGGCGAGAAAAACAAAGCCCCATGCCATGCCATATAGAGCAGAACCGGTTCTTGCCGTGGGCAGCCCTCTGTACCAGTGCGCGGTGGCTGACAACATGCACACCATGCACAGGGCCGTCAACGGCGCTTCCCACCCCTCCAGTTCGGTGAGAAGACGGAAAGGGATCAACGCCCCTATAAGACCGGCAACTAGCCCAATCTGGCGTTTGAGTCCGGCTGCTTCGGCTAACAGAGGCAATAGAGCATAACTTAGAGATGCAAAGACGGCATTCATTAGCAGTGAGGCGGTCTTAGCCGCCAACCCAAAACCCAGGGTGCGGTAAATGAGACTGAGCAAGAAAGGATACGCGGGAGCGCAGTGCGCCGTGGGCCCGGTAGGAATCTTGTATGGGTTGGCGAAGACATTTTCCGTGGCCAAGCTTTGGGCGATTTTCTCCATTTCCGTGAAATTAATTGGTTCGCGATAAAGGCCAGAAAGGAGGATGAGCGCGAAACGCAAGCCCAGGGCCAAAGCAAACAGCCACAGCACCATTGACAAAGCGGGCCGCGCCCAAAACTCGCCCAGGGCGATAGAAATGGACCTCACTGCGGTTGTTCGCATCCTCGCGGCCACTGCTCTAACTCCTCGGTCGCTGAATCATTTCACTATAAATCCTACCGAGATTGCGGGCAGCGACTGCGGCCGAAAAAGAAGCCTGGATTCCCGCCGCAGCGCGCTGAGCCAGGGATTGCCGGAGCGCTGCATCGCCGGCCAGGCGGGTGAGACAGATGGCAAGACTTTCGACATCGCCGGCTTCAAAGAGCAGTCCCGTTTGCTCGTGGTGCACCAATTCGGGATTGCCTCCCACTCGCGATGCCACCACCGCACAGCCACACGCCATGGCTTCCATCAGCGAGTTTGACAAGGCCTCAGAAACCGAAGGCAATACGAAGATGTGGATGGAGCGCAGCCAGACGGAAACATCCGTAGTAGCGGGAACGAACTTACAGTCCTGTGTGATTTGCAACTCGCCGGCCAGCCTGCACAGCGCGGCCTCTTGGCTTCCACTGCCGACGATCAGCAGCTTGAGCTCGGGACGGCTGCGGCGGGCCACGGCGAAGGCACGCAGCAAGGTAGGCAGGTCCTTTTCGGGGCGCAGAGCCGAGACCACTCCGGCTACTATGCTGGTCTCGCCGAAGCCCGCCAGAGGCACACGCGGAGCAGGTGTGAACTGATCCGTGTCGATGCCGTTGTAGCACAGCCGCACTTTGCCAGGGGGCACGCCTTCCTGTTCGACCAAGTGTCTTTCGATGAAACGGCAATTCACCACCACGGCGTCCATCAAGCGGTCCGCAATCCGTAACGCCCGCCGGGTCCAGGCGGTATTCAACTCGCGGTGCGAGCGCTGGCTGGACAAGAAGCGCGTGCCAGGACAAAAGGGCAAGACTGCGGCCAGGAAGAGAACGGTGGGGTAGTCGAAGGCGTGAACCAGGGCGATGCGCTCCCGGCGAAGGTAGCGGACCAGGGCGAAGGCTCCCCTGAGGGCGGAGAGCGAGGCGAACGAGCGCACCGGGAATTGGACGACAGGCACGCCGGCGGCGTCCAAATCCGCCCGGCGGATTCCCGCCGGGCGGAAACATCCCACTCGCGGATCAAACTTCTCGCGATCCAGCGAAGCCGCCATCAACGCCATCTGACGTTCGCTGCCTCCCAAGCCCAACTCCCGCACCATCAACAGGATAGGCCACCGTTGTTGCACAGGGGATGTCATCGCCGGCGCAGAAAGACGAACTCGTTGCAGCCGAGATCGCCGCCTTGGGTGGCCAGGCGCACGAGTTCAAATCCGCGATCATGGTAGAAGTCAAAAATCTGCTCGGGTCTGGCTACTTCGAAGGGATAACCACCTACCCAATCGACCACGTCATGCCAGGGCGACATTCCCCGGCTGGCGCCCGCGCTTCGCCAGGATCGCAGCGGGTGGCCGGTGAGCAGGTCTCTCAGCAAACGTCGCCACCACAAGTGCAAGAACGCGGGCACCAGGACCAGGAAACGCAAGGCCGGGGGCAGGCGGTTGTAGAGCCTCTTGACCGCCAGCCAGCGCCGGCTCTTTTTGCCCTGGTCATTGTAGATGGCTAGGAAGAGCAAGCCCCCGGGCTGCACCAGCGGAATCATATTTTCCAGCGCTTGCCACATCCGGCCGGTGTGGTGCAGCACGCCCCAGGAGCACACCACATCAAAGCTGCCCAAATGGCCCAAGAAACCGGCGTCCAGCACCGACCCGGCCTCGATCTTCCAGGCGGGATCATCCGGGAAATAGCGCCGCTTCAGCTCACGGGCACACTCCACCGAACGGGGATCGTAGTCGAAGCTGAGAACGCGTGCGCCAAGC
>CAYSBM010000532.1:0-2641 GCA_964429095.1 uncultured Solibacteraceae bacterium
CGATCAACGAGGACTTGGATTCCATGGCCGCCGTCCACGGCTTCCAGGTGCTGAAGGACGGGATGCTGGCCGGCATGCGGGCGAGCTCAATGGGAGTTGCGTCGGTGCCTCTCGGACAGTTGTACGAGCCAAAGCTCTGGCAGGCCTTTCCCAATGTCACGATCCACCTGCGAACGCCGGTGACGGAAGTTCTCTTCTCCGGCAGCCGGGTGGAAGGCGTGCGCGCCGGCGGGCGCCTCCACCGGGCTGACTATTACATCTCCGCGCTGCCGGTGGAGCGCGCCGCCCTGCTGTTGCCCATGCTGAACATTCCCGTGTCCGCCTTTGGCCAATCTCCCATCACCGGAATTCATCTCTGGTTCGACCGGCCGGTGACCTCTTTGCCTCATGCCGTGCTGCTGGAGAGCACGTTTCACTGGATGTTTAACAAGAAGGGTGGCCGCTACATCCTGCTGGTGGTCAGCGCCTCGCGTAGTTTGCTGAGACAGGGCCGTCTCGAACTGATCGAAGCGGCGGTCCGCGAATTGGCCCTCTACCTGCCGGCTGTCCGGGAGGCGCGCCTCGAAAAGGCGCATGTGGTCAAGGAGGCGAAAGCCACTTTCTCGGCCCGGCCTGGTTTGGAGGCGTTGCGCCCCACCGCCAGCACGCTTTGCCGGAACCTGTTCCTGGCCGGTGACTGGACCCGCACGGGCTGGCCCGCAACCATGGAAGGCGCCGTACGCAGCGGATATCTTGCGGCCGAGGCCGTCACCGTCGCCTGCGGCCTCTGAGATAATAGCTAATTATGTGGATGCGAATCTCAGTCCTGGCCATTGTCTGCGCCCCTTTGCCTCTGCTGGCGGACACTCCTATGACCACACTTCGCGTTGAGGTTCGCGGCCCCTCGGATAAGCCCATCGACCGGGCCTCCGTCATCGTTCGCTTTGCTGAAGGCCGCTCGGTAGCCAAGTTTGGCAAGAAGGTCCGCACGCACTGGGAATTGCGCACGAACCAGGAAGGTATGGTGAGCGTGCCGCCCATCCCCCAGGGAAAGATCCTGATCCAGGTGATCGCCAAGGGGTACCAGACTTTCGGTGACTACTTTGAGATACGGGAAGAAGAGAAGACCATTCCGATCAAGTTGAACGCGCCCCAGCCCCAGTACTCGGCGCACTAACTCCGGTGCCGCGATATCTGTTGCGGGACCGCGAGCGGATCATCGAGAGGAGCTCCGTCCACCAAATCTCAGTCCTGCGCCGCGCCGCGCGGGCGCAGGCGCCAAGTGAACGACAGCAGCACGATCGCTGCCAGCGTTGAAGCCAAAATGGCGTGGAAAGCGGGCGTCCACCCGTAGTGTTCCGCAATCCAGCCCAGGACTTTACCTTGCGCCGTGCGGCCCAGGTATCCAAACAGCCCGATGAAGCCAGCCGCGGCGCCCACGGCTTTCTTGGAGGTGAAGTCTAGCCCCGCCACTCCCAACAGCATCACGGGGGGGTAAACGAAAAAGCCGATCACCGCGAACAAGGTGAGGTCTAACCAGAACCTTCCCGGCGGGTTGTACAAGATGCCGGCGAAGGCGGCGAACACCGGAATCATGCATAAAAGGCTCACCATTCCCCGGCGCCCCCCGGCCTTGTCCGACAACCATCCCATGAGCAGTGTGCTGGCGATGCCGGCAAACTCGAACACCAGCGTGCTGTAGCCGCCTCCGGTGAGCGTGGCGTGCTTGACTTCCTTGAGATAGGTGGGTCCCCAGTCGAGCATGCTGTAGCGGGCGATGTACACAAAAAAATTGGCCTCCGCACCCACCCCCAGGCTCCCGTTGCCAACGATATAGCCGGCCAGCAACTCACGCGTTCCCAATTCGCGCTCGCGTTCCCGCTCCACCCCAGCCGGATAATCGTTCTTGTAGCGTTCGATGGGCGGCAATCCCACCGATTGCGGCGTGTCGCGCAACCGCAGCACCAGATACACGGCGCACAGTACGGCCAGCACGCCGGGGACAAAGAACGCGTTTCGCCATCCCAGCCAGGCCGTCGAGTAGGCTGCAACAACGCCGGTCAACCCACCGCCCACGTTGTGCGCAATGTTCCAGAAAGCGAACACAGTCCCCCGTTCCCGCACACTGTACCAATGCCCCAGCGAGCGCCCGCACGGCCCCCATCCCATGCCCTGCACAAAGCCGTTCAGCGTCCACAGCGTCACATGCCAGGCGTAGTTGGAGCAGGCGCCAAAAGCAAAGTTGCAGAACGCAGTCAGCAGTAATCCCGCAGGCATGAAATAACGCGGGTTGCTGCGGTCCGACCACGCCCCCAAAATAAACTTGCCCACCCCGTAGGCGATGGCCGTCAGCGCCAGAATGTCGCCAATCTGGTCCTTGCTGTAGCCCAGCGCGGCGCCCATCTCCTTGGAGACAACCGGCAAATTATTGCGCACAAAGTAGAACACCGCGTAGCCGGCAAAGGTGGCCTCCAGAATCCTCCAGCGGTACCGCGGATAAAGACGCGCCACCTCGGCGTCAGGCAGAGGCGCGATATGGGGAGCGGGCTTAAGCAAGTTGGCGAACCGGAGCATGTTGAACCGACCAGCGTAGAGTTTCCGCCCCATCCGAGTCAACGCCACGCGCCCACAATTGCTACATTAGTGGCTGCCCATGCGCAGG
>CAYSBM010000533.1:0-2631 GCA_964429095.1 uncultured Solibacteraceae bacterium
GTGATTGCGCAGATGGCCCCGGACCGGGCCGGCATGTACAGTTGGATGGGAGTGGGGTCGGTATTCTTGTTCCACGTTCTGGTGAACGTGGCCATGGTGGCGGGACGTATGCCTGTGACAGGTATTCCCCTGCCGCTGATGACATCAGGCGGCTCCAATGTCTTGTCGACTTTTCTGATGTTGGGGCTGGTGAACAACGTCCGGTTACGGCGTTTTGTGAATTGAAACGGCCGGGCGAGCCGGTAAGAGGATTGCGTAAGGTATCGGGTATTGATTGCGTAAGTGGGTAGAGGGAGCCGGGAAGGATTTTGAGCCTCTAAGAGGGCGTCCGGTTGGTTGGCGCGCCGGCGCTTTGGGCAAAGGTTGGTTTTCAGTGGTTCCCCGCCGCCGGCGGCATGTGCGAGAGAACTCCATGTCTGCCGCATAAGTTGCAGTTGAGAAGCGACGCGCAGGTTCCCCAAGAGCATGCGCGGCTGCGGCCCGCACCAATTCTTCTTGCCGCTTCTCCCAGCCGCTGGCAGGAGAGAGCGCATGGGAAAGGAATTGGTTATCTCCGCGAATCGCCATGAGACCAAAGTGGCGATGCTCGAGGACGATCAACTGGTAGAGATCTTTTTTCAG
Organism: uncultured Solibacteraceae bacterium; assembly: GCA_964429095.1. Classification (GTDB taxonomy): domain Bacteria; phylum Acidobacteriota; class Terriglobia; order Bryobacterales; family Bryobacteraceae; genus JAJFUV01. Next base: position 622 of record CAYSBM010000533.1, read on the forward strand.
CGGGCCAACGAGTATTCGCTGGCCGGCAGTATCCACAAAGGGCGCGTGACGCGCGTATTGCCGGGAATGCAGTCGGCTTTCGTCGACTTGGGCCAGGAGCGCGACGCGTTCCTGTATGTCTCCGATTTCTTTGAGGAACACGAAGAGTACGACCGCATGGGGCCGGTGGGAGAAGAACGGCCCGCGCGTCCGATGGAGGCCGCTCCGGCGGCGCAGGCCGAGCCTGCCGCTGAGGCAACGGAGGCGGTTGTAGAATCAGGCGGACGCCCGGCTGAGCAGGATCGCGATCCGCGGGGACGCCGCAGCCGGCGCCGCCGGTCTCGCGGACGCGGATTCCCCGAATCCAAGTACGCTCAGCAGTCCACCGCAAGCGGTTTACGCTGGCTGCGCACCGAGGAAGCGGAGGAGAGCTTGGCCGGGGCGGAGATTCAGGCCGAGGCTGAACCGGCCGCGACGGATGCTTTTGAGGTGTTGCCCGGGGAATCTCTGGCCAAATACTCGCGGCCGGAAGCGAGCGCCGGGCGCTTTGAGGAAGCGCCGGCATCGCAAGCCGAAGCCAGTCAGGCCTTGGAAGGCGAAGGTGGACCGGCGGGCGCGGATGTGGATTCGGATGCAGTTGCCGAACCAGCGCCGGTCTGCGTGCCGGTTCCCGAACCAGTCCAGGAGGCTTCCGCGGCGGAGAGTCAATCTGCCGGACCGGTTTCGGAGGCCGCAGAAATCGTCGAACCGGGCGCCCGGGCGGATGAGTTGCCGGCGCTGGAAGCGGGCGAAGAAGAAACTGCGGTTGGGACCGAAGGCGCCGGAGATCTGGCTGGCGAAGAAGAAGCGGAAGCTTTGTCAGCTCCGGCCGAAAGCGGGGCTGGAAGCCAGGAAGTTGAAACAGCCGGGCAGAACCAGCCCGGGGACGTAGAAGGGGAAGCCGGCAGTGCGATGGCTGCTGTGCGTGAGCCGGGTGCGCGTTATATGCACCGCATGTCCCGCCGCCTGCGGCGGAAGATGCGCCAGGCGCCGCCGGAGACCCGCCTGCCGGGTGCGGAAAATAGCTCCGAACCGCCGCCGCGCGCGCCACAAGCCGACGGGCCGGCTAAAGCCGACAAGCCATCGACTCCTTCGATTACGGACCTGCTCAAGGAGGGCCAGGAGATCCTGGTCCAGATCGCCAAGGAGCCACTGGGGCAAAAGGGGGCGCGCATCACCTCTCACATCGCCCTGCCGGGCCGCTATGTGGTTTACATGCCGACCCTCGAACACATGGGGGTTTCCCGAAAGATTGCCAGTGAGGAAGAGCGCGCGCGCCTGCGCCGCATTCTGCAAGCCCACAAGACAGGCATCAGCGGCGGTTTCATCGTTCGCACAGCCGGGGAAGGACGCTCGGAGGCGGAGATCGCCGCAGACATGAACTTCTTGTACAACCTGTGGCTGGACATCCGCCAGAAGGCTGAAAAGCGTTCCGCGCCGGCGCTCCTCTACCACGATGTGACGCTGGTTCAACGCATCCTGCGGGATCAGCTCGCCGATGGTTTCAAGACCATTTGGGTGGACAACGAAGAGGTTTACGAGGACGTGCTGCGCTTTCTTCAGCGCTTCCAACCCGCCCTGGTTTCACGTGTGCGCATGTGGACGCGCCAGGTGCCGATCTTCGACGCTTTCAACATTACCGCTGAACTGGAGAAGGCGCTCCGTCCCAAGGTGTGGCTGAAGTCGGGCGGCTACATCGTGATCAATCAGACCGAGGCGCTGGTGGCCATCGACGTCAACACGGGCAAGTTCGTGGGCAAGTCCAACCGTTTGGAGGACACCATCGTCAAGATCAACACCGAAGCCGTCAAAGAAATCGCCCGGCAGATGCGGCTGCGCGATTTGGGCGGCATCATTGTGGTGGACTTCATTGACATGGACGAGCGCAAGAACCGCCAGAAGGTGATGCAAGCGCTTGAAGAGGCCATGAGAAGCGACCGGGCGCCGTACAAGATTTTGCAGTTCAACGATTTCGGGCTGGTGGCCATCACG
>CAYSBM010000534.1:0-2627 GCA_964429095.1 uncultured Solibacteraceae bacterium
CAGGGGATGAAGGTGACCACCATCGCCGTGAAACCATAGCGCAAGCCGGCATAGTACCATCGTAGGCATGCAACGGCGTAGTTTCCTTACCCTGCCTGCGGGGGCTGCGGCTGCTCCCCTTTTGAAAGGGGAGGGGCGCGCCGTGTGGATCCACCCGGAAAATCTGTTTAAGGCTCCAGATGCCGGGGGGCGCACTCTGGTGCGCGAAGCGCTGGAGCGTTTTGCCAGAGCCAACTTCAACCGGATCCTCGCCTGGACGCCCAGCGATTACCTGGTGGCGCTGGAAAACGATCTGTATCGAGAGGCCCACCCTACCGCGCGCTGGGACTCTCTTGGCGCTCTGATTGAAGAGGCCTCCCGGCACGGTATCCCGGTCGAGATCTGGTATTCCTTCACCGCTTACCGCAAGCGCGCCAGTTCGGACTTCGATCCCCGCGTGGGCGGCGATCCAGAATGGGCCGCGGTGCGGCGCGATGAGTTTGTTCCGGACCCGAAGACCGGCCGGAAGACGCCGCGGCGTTGGAACGACGTCTGCCCGCAGCACTATGGCGCGCGGAGATGGCAGCGCGAGTTGTTGCTGAGGATAGCGGCGCGCTACCCAAAGCTGAACGGCGTGCACATTGAAGAACCCGGCTACGACTATCCCGACAACTGCCTGTGCGATCTTTGCCGGGAGGTTTTTGAAAAGCTGCACGGCGTGCCGTTGGCCGATCGCCTGATGACTCCGGAAGCCGAGAATTTTAAGTGTTTGGGCACCAGCGCTGTTATCACCGACTTGCGCGCCGTGCGCAAGCAACGCTACCCCCAGCGTATTTTCTCCGCCAATGGTGGCTATAACTACCGGCGCGAACGCGCGCAAGGCCGTGATTGGGGCCGCTGGGCGCGTGAGGGCTGGTTGGACTACTACGCCGCCCAGGTCTATGTGAGCGACACGGCGAAGTTCCGGGAACGTTTCTCCACGACTGTTCGCGACGTCGGCGCGAACTGCCCTGTCTATGCCGGTTTGGGGTTCCTGTGGAGTTCAGGCCAGAACACCGTGGCGGAAATTCTACGCCAGATCGAGGCTGCGCGCGATCTCGGAGCGGCCGGCGTTGCTCTGTTCCATGGCGGCGCGTTCACGCCCGAACTGCTCGATGCGCTGCGCACGGGGCCGTTCCGTGCGCCCGCTTAATTGGCTGGTTTGGGATTTACCACCGGAAACGAGATGATATTGCTCACATACACATCCTGAGCGATGGTCAGTTGCGTTTGCGGGTTGGTGGGAATGTCGGAGTTCAACTCCAGGTGCACCTCGTAAATGCCTATAGCGCCCGGTTTGAGCCCGGCGTAAAGCACGTTGGCGGTCTTGGCGCCCGCGAGCGAGGAGACGTACTCGAGGGGCTCGGTGTAGATCGGCCCGGTGTATTGAGACCCGGTGACCAGTGTGTTGTTGATCTCTTCAGGTTTTACCAGGCCTAGGCCAGTGGCGTAGACAATGATGGTTTCGCCCGGCAAAGCGGGATTTTCCGGTGTGACCCTGCTGTAAGCCCTGTTGGCGCAGCAGAGCTCGGCCGTGGTGGCCGTGAGAATCAGGCTGCCGCTTTCGGCGCCGCTGGCCGAGTACTTGATGCCGTTGCCCTCGGGTCCCGGCACGCGGGCCCGCAGGCGGATGCGGGTGAACACGCCCGCCTTGTAGGCCACCACCCGCGGGTCGAAGCTGAGGAGGTTGATGAACGCATCGCGGATTTTTTCCAATGAGTCGCCGGCTTGGGCGACGTAGCTGTATGTGCGGTCTTCAATGGTGATGCTGGCGGCTTCGCCCGGCGTCACGGAGCCGTCTACCGACACAGTGCCGGTGGCGTAGTTGCTGCCGTGCATCACCACGCCGGGGCGCGGATCTTGTCCACCTTCGGCGAAGATGCCGGGGTTTTGCGCGATGATGGGCACGCCGGTGGGTGTGGTTACGGTTACGCGGCCATCCTTGCGTTCGGTACGCACATAGACGCTCACGCTGGTGGTCTCATAGTGAGTCTCCCACGGGATCTGCGCATTGATCTGTCCGGGTGAGACGAAATGCAGCGGGGCTTCCATGCCGTCCACATACACCCGCACGCCGGCCATGGTCGTGGGCAGCGTCGTCGCTCCTTGCGGTGCGGCGGCGGTTTCATCGCTCAAGTCGTCGCCCAGAATGGACACGATGGTGCCGGGGGCGATTCTGGCGGCGTCCATGCCGCCTGCGAGTTTGGCTCCGCTGGCTGTCAGAGTAATGGTTGCGTTGCTGGAAACCTTGGTTGTGATCTCGACATTATTTCCTGGCTCGCCGGCATCTCGAGCCGTCAGCACTACCTGGTCCAGGTACTTATTCGGAGTGGCCAGCACCAGGGGGTTTCCATTGCCGGCATTAATCAGCGCCACCAGAGCGTCCACGATCTTCTCGAAATCGTCGCCTTCCTTCACCTTGTATTCGTACTTGTTCTCGATGTTGTCGCTCTCGCGCTTGATGGTGAGGGTGATCTTGTCGTCCTTGGTGATGGTTCCCCCAACGGTGAGGGTCCCCACGGCATGCACTTCCAGACTGGCCGAATTGCGGACCGCACTATAAGGCAGTTGCAAATCGCCCACCGAAAACACCAAGATGCGCCGGTTAA
>CAYSBM010000535.1:0-2622 GCA_964429095.1 uncultured Solibacteraceae bacterium
GCCCGCGTAATCGCCGCGCGTCCCTAGGCCATAATGTTTTCCAAGCTGCTCGCCAACGTCGCCGCCGCAGCCTCCCGCGACGAAAGGCTGGCTTCGCACCCCTTGCTTGCGCAGCGCCCCGAAAAACGCATCCAGCTTATTTTCATAACCGCCGACCGCGGTCTGGCCGGGGCCTTCAATTCGAACTTGATTAAAGCGGCGGTGAAATTTTTGGCCGAGCACCAGGATGCGCAGGTAGAACTCGAACTGCTGGGCCGCAAGGGCCGCGACTACTTCCGGCGCCGCAATGCCGCCGTCTCCGGCGAAGCCATTGGATTGGCGGCGAAGGTTAACTATAACGAAGCCGCCGCCATCGCGCGCAAGGTGATGAACCGTTTCCGGGCCGGCGAAATTGATTCGGTTTACATCCTTTACAACGAGTTTAAGAGTGTGGTGGCGCAGAAGCTCACCATCGACCGGGTGCTCCCCATAGGCCTGCCTCAGGGTCAGCAGCCGCCGGACTACATCTATGAACAGGATCCCCTGACGCTGCTGGAAACCTTGCTGCCGCGCTATGTTGAGATCGCCGTTTATGCGGCTCTTCTTGAATCGGCGGCGGCCGAGCATGCCGCCCGGATGACGGCCATGGACGCCGCGACGTCCAACGCCGCCGAAGTTATCGACCGGCTCACGCTCTATATGAACCGCGTGCGCCAGGCCAGTATCACCAACGAGATCATCGAAGTCGTAAGCGGCGCCGCCGCTTTGGAATAACGGAAAATGGCAACGACGACATCCCCCATCATCGGAAAAGTGGTCCAGGTGGCCGGACCGGCCGTGGACATTCAGTTTCCCGAAGGGCACATCCCCATCATTTACACGGCCATCCGCATCACCAGCGAGGGTTTCGATACCCCTGAGCCCGTAAACATTATTTGCGAGGTCGCTCAACATATCGGCGAAGGCCGCGTGCGCACCATCGCTTTGCAGCCCACCGACATGCTGGTGCGCGGCATGAAAGCCGAAAGCCTCGGCCGTCCGGTCACCGTCCCGGTCGGCAAGGAGACTCTGGGCCGCGTGCTCAACGTCATCGGTGAACCGGTGGACTATATGGGACCGGTGAAGACGGCCAAGTACTATCCCATCCACCGGCCGGCGCCCAGCTTCGAGGAGCAATCCACCGAGCTGCAAATGTTCGAAACCGGCATTAAGGTCATCGACTTGATCGAGCCCTACCTGCGCGGCGGTAAGATCGGTCTGTTCGGCGGCGCCGGCGTCGGCAAGACCGTCATCATCATGGAGCTGATCAACAATATCGCCATGAAGCATGGCGGCATCAGCGTGTTTGCCGGCGTGGGCGAGCGCACCCGCGAGGGCAACGACCTGTGGCTGGACATGCAGGAATCCGGCGTCATCGATCCCAAGGACTGGACCAAGTCCAAGGCGGCTCTGATTTACGGCCAGATGACAGAGCCGCCCGGAGCGCGCCTGCGCGTGGCGCTGACCGGTCTCACGGCCGCCGAATATTTCCGCGATGAAGAAGGGCAGGACGTGCTGCTGTTCATCGATAACATTTTCCGATTCTCGCAGGCCGGCTCGGAGGTTTCGGCCTTGCTCGGGCGCATGCCCTCGGCGGTAGGCTACCAGCCGAACTTGGCCACGGAAATGGGCGAGTTGCAGGAGCGCATTACTTCAACCAAGACCGGCTCGATCACCTCGGTGCAGGCCATCTACGTGCCCGCCGACGACTACACGGACCCGGCGCCAGCCCCCACCTTCGCTCCCCTGGACTCCACCACCAACCTCTCGCGCGCCATCGTCGAGTTGGGCATCTATCCGGCGGTGGATCCACTGGCCTCCACCTCGCGCATTTTGGATCCGCTCGTGGTAGGCGCTGAACATTATGAAACGGCGCAGCGCGTCAAGCAAATCTTGCAGCGCTACAAGGACTTGCAAGACATCATCGCCATCCTGGGCATCGACGAGCTTTCCGACGAGGACCGCCTCACCGTGGCGCGCGCCCGCAAGATTCAGAAGTTCCTCTCACAGCCTTTCCACGTAGCCGAGCAGTTTACCGGCTTTAAGGGCGCCTATGTGAAACTCGCCGACACGATCAAGGGCTTCAAGGAAATCTGCGACGGCAAGCACGACGATATCCCCGAGCAGGCCTTCTATATGAAGGGCACCATCGAAGACGTACTCGAGCACGCCGAGCAGTTGAAAAAAGCCGGCGCGTAAGCGGAACGCCATGGCGGATACTTTCCATCTAGAAATTGCTACGCCCGAAAGGCTCTTGATCCGCGCCGAGGTGCGGGAAGCCCAGATCCCGGCGGCCAATGGCTACCTCGGCATTCTGCCGGACCACTCACCGCTGCTGGCGGAACTGGGCGCCGGTGAACTCACCTATGTGATTCCCAACGGCACGCGCAAGTATCTGGCGGTGGAAGGCGGCTGGGTCGAGGTGCTGCCTCATCATGTGCTCGTGCTGGCCACCCACGCCGAGAAGGCCGACGAAATCGATGTTGAGCGGGCCCAGGAAGCTCTCCGGCGTGCCAGCGAACGCCTGGCGCACCCTGCGCCCGGCGTGGATGTGGCCCGGGCCTTGAACGCCATGAAAAGGGCCCAGGCGCGCCTGGCGGCGGC
>CAYSBM010000536.1:0-2621 GCA_964429095.1 uncultured Solibacteraceae bacterium
CACGATCTTGGCTTCCGCCAGCAGCTCCGGCGGCTGGGGGGAGTTGTAGTTGATAGGCGACGACTCTTCCCTCACCAGCTTGGCCTTAAGCGCGGCGCAATCCTTAGCCACCGCCACGATGGTGAAGTTGCCGCCTCCCAGGTGTTTGGCGATGGCGCGGTTTACGTCCTCACGCGTCGATGTTCGAAGCGCCTTCTCTAAGTACGCCGTGTATTCCGGAATTCGGTAGAAACGGCTGTCGATGGCGTAACCCAGTTCAGCGCTTTGGGTCTTGATGAGCAGCTTGGAATACTTCATCACGAAGTTCCGGGTGCGCTCGAAGCTTGCCGGATCAAGCCCTTCCCGAACCAGTTTGTCGAATTCATACAGCGCCAGCCTCAGCGCAAAGTGCGCCGTAGCGGGCTCTACCGGGCGTATCCAGATCTGGAAAATCTGCTGGGAACGCGCCAGATTCGGATCCGGTTCAAATTGGAACATTCCGCGCGGGAAGTATTCAATGTAAGCGTAATCGCCGTAGTTGAGGCCGCGCAGCTCCCGCATGCGGGAATAGAGTCTGCCCCCGCTCATGCGGTGCTGGCCGAAGTAGGACTGAGCCACCAGCAACGCCGGATAGTCCGGGTGAGCGCGGGTCACATCGATCGGGAAACCCAGGGAATAGGCCACAGCCCGTGTATCCTTCTCGATCATCAACATCCGGGGGGCGGCGTGGCGCCGGGGAGAGCTCAGTTCAGCAACCGGCGGGCGAGTATTGGGCAGCTTGGAAAAATCTGCCTGCATGCGTGCAGGGAAGTTGCGCGGATAGCCGCCCGCCAGACCCAGAATCAGGTTCTTCTGGGTGAAGTGCGTGAAATAGAAGCGTTTGAGATCCTCAATGGTAATGCTCTTAAGCGACGACCCCGTGCCGGCGTTGTGATGGCCGTAAGGATGCCCGGCGTAGATTTCGTTGTACAGTACTTCCTTCGCCAACTCCTCGTCGTTGTTGCCTCTCAGGCTTACGCGCAGGAAATTCACCGCATCCTCGCGCAACCGCTCAAAATCCTCCGTCCGCCAGCCAGGGTCAAGCAGCATGTCCCGGAAAATCTTGTAAAAGGCTTCCAGATTATCGATATGCGTTGTGGCGCTGAACGCCACCATCTCCTTATCCACTTGTTCTTGAACCGATACCGCCATGGGGTAAAGTTCATCCAGGATTTGCTTGTAGCTTCTGGTGCGCGAGCCTCCGCGGGCCAGCATGTCGGCCGCGAGCGCGGCCGTGCCGGGCTTGCCGGCCGCATCCGACGCCGAACCCGTCAAAAACACCACGCGAATGCTTACCAGCGGCGAAGCACTCGGCAGCGCGACAACCGAAATGCGCTCTGCGGCTTGCAATGCAGCAACCACTGCCGTCCCAGCCAGCAAAGTACAGAGTCTCATTCCGCGCCTCCTGAGGTCAAAGTGACGATGGTGCGGTTACTCTCCACCAGGTACTTGCGCGCCACGTTGCGCATGTCGTCCGGCGTGACGCGGCTGTAAAGATCGTAAAGGCGGTTGATGGTTTCCGGCGTCCGCCGCAAAGCCACATAGTGCGCCACCGCTGCCGCCACCGCCTCGCTCGAATTCAGCGATAACGCAAAGCGGTATCGCAGGCGGCGCTTTACCGCCTCCAGCCGCTGCGCGGGCGCCCGGTTGTCATGAAACCATTTCACCGTGGCGAGGATCTCCTCGCGCACAGCTTCCAGTTCTGCGGGTTTTTTCACCCTTGCTTGTATCCGGAACAGATAGGGGTCCACGTGGTCCGGGTTCGAGGCGCCCAAGATGTCCACTTTCTGCTCCTGGATCACCAGCTTCTGATACAGTTCCGAGGTTTCCGAAAAGCCCACCTCCGCCAGCAAGTCCAGCGCCGCCGTATCGATCTCTGTATCGCTGTAGGCCGGAGTGCGATAGGCGATGTTGAGCCACGGCAAAGTAGGCGTGGGCCAGTGGACATGGTTGGCGCGCGGCCCGCCTGTTTGCGGTGGCTCCACCGGAATTTCCGGCCGGTAATCGCCCCGCTTCCAACTGCCCCAGTACTTTTCCACCGCCGCGCGCGAACGTTCCTTGGTGACATCGCCCGCCACCACCAGGATGGTGTACTCGGGGCGGTAAAAACGCTGGTAAAACAGGCGGCTATAGGCATACTGGTTGGGCATATCCTCGATATCTTTCAGAAAGCCCATGGTGGTGTGTTTGTAGGTGTGCTTGTCAAAGGCCGTGTCGCGCAGAACTTCGTTGAGCTTCACGGGCGGCGCGGAGCTGTTCTTGTTGTATTCGCCCAGCACGGCGAGAGTTTCGGTGCGGAACGCGGCTTCCGAATACTCCAGGTTCTGGAAGCGGTCGGCTTCCATCATGACTATGGTTTCGAAATCGTCTTTGCTGAAAGTCGTGTGATAGACCGTCAGGTCGTCGCTGGTGTAAGCGTTCGAAGCGGCGCCGGCCTGCTTCAGTACTTCCTCGTAACGGGCTGGGGGGAAGAGCTTGGTGCCGCGAAACATCATGTGCTCGAACAAATGCGCAAAGCCGCTCTTTCCAGGCTCCACCTCGTTGCGCGAGCCTGCCTGCACCACGATGTAGAGCGCCACCACGTGCGGAAAGCCGGTAGGGAT
>CAYSBM010000537.1:0-2619 GCA_964429095.1 uncultured Solibacteraceae bacterium
TGGCGTTGGAGTCGGAGAGCTTTTCCGTTTTGTTGGCGGTGGCGCTGGTTAAATCGGGCTGGCCGATCACTACGTCGGCAGGAGCGCCGTTGGTTGTAGGGATCTTATTCCAGATCAGGACACGGTGCGCCTGGGTGTCGGCTACGAAAAGTCTGCCGTCTTGAATCCAGACACCCTGGGGTCCGCGCAGGCTCTTGTTGGTGGGGATGCGGCTGATAGCATTCGAAACGAAGTTGTCCTGGCCGACTACTACATCGGCTGGCTGGCCGTTCGATGTAGGGATTGAGTTCCAGATCAGAACCCGATTGTTGTCGGTGTCCGCCACCGCCAGGACTTTTCCGTCACTGGCCACTGCCGTGGGTACGCGAAGGCGGTTGGCTTTCAAGTCGAGGTCGGTGCTGGTGAAATCGTCCTGTCCCAGAACGACGTTGGCACGGCCTTTGCACACATTGCAACGTTCGCCTTGTTGCAGCAAATCGGCTGGTGCCGGCAGTTGCTGGGACATGTTCTTGAAGATCAATACACGATGATTTTGAGGAGTAGCAGCCACCCGGTTGGCGTCGGTGACAAACAGCATGTCGTTCACGAAAGCCAGCCCGCCGACGGCGCCTACGCGCACGTCGCTGGCGCCTTCGTCCTGTTCGACGAAGGTGGGTTGACCGATGACTAGACGGGCGGCTTGTCCGGTATAAAAGTCACCGGCCCAGGCGGCTGCCGCCGCAAGGAAGAATACTGCAAGAGGCCTCATGTCGAGATTCGGTTAGGAATTACGATCCTTTAGTATAGCAAGCCGGCAGGCGCCGGATGGTAAAATAGACAATCCGCCCCAAGCGTCACGGACTGTGCGCTGGCGTTCATTCCAAAGGACATCTACTTGTCTACACCGAACTCCTTTCTGGATCTAGCCGGCCGCTGGCTTCTGGATTCAGGCATCCAAATGGCCACCGGCGGAGTTGCCCGCTATTACCGTTCCGACGTGGGAACCTACTGCCGGGTTTCGACTGAGATCACCGGTTATGCGTTGAGTGCCTTCAGGTATTTACACGGCGTAACCGGCCAAGCTCGTTATCTTGAGGCAGCGCGGCGGGCGGCGCGGTTTCTGCGCATGAAAGCCTGGAATCGACAGGCGGCCATCTACCCATTTGAATACTCCGGAGACGGCGATCAGGCGCCCGCGCTAGCGTACTTTTTCGATAGCGGCATCATCGCACGCGGTTTTCTGACGCTGTGGCGCGCCACGGGCGAGGCGCAGTGGCTGGCCGCCGCGGCCGAAACGGCTGACTCCATGGCGCGCGATTTTGGCGCGGCCAGCAGTCCGCACCCCATCCTGGTGTTGCCGGAAAAGTCCCCGGCTCCGATGCATGGCAATTGGTCCCATCTTCCAGGCTGTTACCAACTGAAGTCCGCTATGGCTTGGTTTGAGTTGTATGAGGCCACCGGCGAGCAAGGTTGCCTGTCCTGCTACGAACAATCTCTGGCTCAAGCATTGGAAACGCACCGGAGTTTCCTGCCAGGCGACGCTGATCCGCACCGCGTCATGGACCGCTTGCACGCTTATGCCTATTTCCTGGAAGGCCTCTTGCCGTGCCTGGACCGGCCCGCTTGCGCCGAGGCGATGAGGTGGGGCATCGAGGAGGCAGCCCGCTGGCGGCGCGAAATCGCGCCCGCCTTCGAACGTTCCGACGTTTGCGCGCAGTTGTTGCGAGTGCGGCTGTACGCCGCCGCGGCGGGCACGGTGGAGTTGGATGTTGAAGCGGCTCGAGAGGAAGCCGAAAAGTCCGCGGCCTACCAGGCGCGGAGCGAGGACCAGCGCGTCGATGGCGGTTACTTCTTCGGACGGCGGAACGGTGAGATGGTCCCGCACGTGAACCCGGTTTCAACGGCTTTCTGTGCGCAGGCCTTAGACATGTGGCGCCGCCACCTGGAAGGACTTCCCATGCCTTCGCGGCAAGAACTCATTTAATCACGGCTGGGCAGCCTGCTTAACAAACCTTGCGCGCCAGCGCGGCGTAATCCATTTCGCCGAACAAAGCGTCTCGAACCGCCGCCGGCAGTTGTGTCAACGCCTCACAGGAATTGACCGCAGGGCTGAGCTTGCGCACCTCGATGCGCCCAAAGCCAGCCTCAACCAGGTAGAAGCTGAGCAGCGCGGGCGGCACGGGCCGCGTGTGCGTAGGATCAAGGTAAAAGTGTGTGGCGAAGATGGCCAGGCACTCCGGATTCGGGGTCTCAATGGCCAGCTTGCCGCCACGGCGCAGCTTGGCGGCGGCCAGGCGTATGAATTCGGGCAATCGCTCCGGCGGAAGATGTTCAATCACCTGCGCCGCGAAGATGCCGTCGAGCGAGGCGTCGGGTAGCGCCTCCAGATACTGGTACAGGTCGGCGGGTTCGGCTTCCAGCCCTTTGGCCCGGCAGAGGGCCACCGCTTCCGCCGACAAATCTACGCCGCGCGCCGCAACGCCGGCTTGTTTCATGATTTCGAGAAATTCTCCGCGGCCGCAGCCGATGTCCAGCACCTCGCGGCAATCCTCGAAATAGGGAACGTAGATGCGCTGGCATTCGCGCACGTATTCTTCGGGTCCGCGGAACTTGTCGGCGAATTGAAGCCAGGCAAGCGCC
>CAYSBM010000538.1:0-931 GCA_964429095.1 uncultured Solibacteraceae bacterium
TCGGAGAAACACGCACCATGAAGGGCTCATCCGTCGTGGGGACATAACCTGGTGGGCTCGTCTTGATGAGGGTATAGTAGTCTGTGTGATCCAGTGGAGCGTTCGCCTCCAGGTTGTCAAAGCGGAAGAGGCCATCTGCTCCCGTGCGATAGCTGGCGATCTGCTGTTGGTATCGGTTATACAGCTTGATAAGGGCATCAGCCAGGGGCGGCTCGCCGGGCTGTGGGATCCCATCCCCGTTGATATCCTCCCATACCATGCCGGCGATGCTCCCCGTGTTGGGCGTGGCGGTGGGTGTCGGCGTCCTCGTCGGTGTGATCGTCGGCGTTGCAGTGACTGTGGGGGTGGACGTAGGCGTCGCGGGGTGGGTGGGCGTTGGCGGGGCGGGCGGCACGAAATAGCGCACCTCCAGCCGTGGTCGCAGCGCCGGGTTCACCACATAGTCGCTGCTATACAGCAGGAACTCGCCCGATGTCATCGAGCCTGCCAGCACAAAGCCGAAATTGGTGTTCGGCTCTCTGACCCACCATTGCACAGCCTGGCTAACCTCTACCTGATACCCGACCCCCACGCTATTCATTGTCGTTCGGCCAGCAGGAGAATTGTCGCGGTCAAAGATCACATCGTTGGCGCCCGCCTGGGCCCATAGTTGGCTGCTAGTGGCGCGCCGCCAGGTGACCTCCGACTGCACCCACGGCCGCCGCAGACGATACGCCAGGAGCTCCACTGGTCCGGCGGTACCCTGCCGGTTGTAGGCGTATAGCCACATCGTGGCATTCGTCACCTGTGCCGATGTTGGGATGGTTTCCAGGTCAAAGCGGATCAAGGAGCGCTTGGTATCGTACTTGAGACGCAGATACCAGTCGCTGCCATAGTTGGTGTCCGGCAGGTACTCGTCCATGAAGGAATCCGCCGCCGGTGAGTACGTCTT
>CAYSBM010000538.1:941-1516 GCA_964429095.1 uncultured Solibacteraceae bacterium
CGTGGGCGTCCGCGTCGGCGTGGGCGTCGTGCCCGGGGGGATGCCCGGGGTCACCCCTTGCGTCGGCGTGGCCGGGGCCGCTGGGCTTGGGTTGTAGGTGATCACAAGATGCGGGCGGAATTCGGCATTCAGCTCTTCTGTGGAGTAGAAACGGTACTCGACCGACTGTTCTCGGCCGATCAACAGAAGGCCATGATTGGTCGTGGGATCTCCGATCCAGCGCTGCACCAATGCGGTTACGTTAAAGGCATAGTCTGCGTTGATGCGATCCACTATCCGGCTATCCACCGGCATCAAGTCCCGATCGAAGAGGGTGTCATCGGCACCGGGAATCTGCCAGCGCACGCCGGTTGTCGCGTGATTCCAGCTCACCACACCCACATCCCAGTGGCGCCGTAGGCCATAGACCTCGACCTTGAGCGCACGCACCGGCTCTGCCGGGTAGCGATCGTGCGTGGTGCGCAATTGCAGGATGGCGCTGACTATCTGGGAGCCAAGGGGCACATACTGCTCGACATTGAACTTGAGGATGGGGCGTTTGGTCTCGTACTTCATCTTTAGGCGCGCAGCGGTGG
>CAYSBM010000538.1:1526-1967 GCA_964429095.1 uncultured Solibacteraceae bacterium
TTCCCCGGAGAAATCCGAGTCCAGATAGCTATCTTGGATGGCTCGGTCGCGCAGGGTAACAGTAACCGTATTCGCCGGGAGGCCAGAGGCCCCAATCTCTGGCAATGTGGGCAGCAGATCGCCCTCGTCCGCTTGCTCTCCTCCTAGCAGCCGGGTGCTGAGAGCCCGGTTGTGGCCGCAATAGAGGCAGAAGATCGCTTCTTCTGCCGCCAATACCCATGGGGTCAGGAACAGTAACAAAGTCATGCTCACAAAGGCGATGGGCAGACTCTTCTTGAGGCTCATGGGATGCACTACTGTCCTCCGGTTCTGTTTGGCCGGAGGGCCGCGGCTAGCGGCCCTCCGTATGGTCTCTGAGAATCAGGGGCAGATGGACGGCGCGCAAAGGCTTGGTGGCAGTCGGCGTTGGCGTGTTGGTGGCCGGTGGCTGTGGCGAGAGCG
>CAYSBM010000538.1:1977-2607 GCA_964429095.1 uncultured Solibacteraceae bacterium
TAGCTGTCAGCAGCGGGATATCGCCAAACGCGACGGTGGTGGTGAGATTGGCAGCATCGCGCACAATAAACGTGTTGTCGGTCGTTGATGTGTAGCCCGGCGGATCTGTCTCGATCACGGTGTAATAGTCGGTGAGATCCATCGGGTCGTTCGGCGTCAGCCCGGTGAAGGCAAAGCGCCCATCCTCCTGCGTACGATGCCGGGCGATCTCAAAGTTGTGGCGATTGTATAGCTTGATCAGCGCATCGGCGACTGGCGGCTCGCCGGGATCTGGAAGCCCGTCGCGGTTCTGATCTTCCCATACGAGGCCAGCGATGGTGCCGCCGTGCGGCGTCGCGGGGGGTGTGGCCGTGGGGGGTGCCGTCGCCGGTGGCGGGGGGGGCTGGGGCGGCGAAGCCGTTGCCGTGGAGGAGTGAGTGGGCGTGGCCGTTGGCAGCGGGACATAGTACGTCACCTCGAGCTGTGGCCGCAGCCCGGCGTTGACCGGATAGTTCTGGCTGTAGAAGATGAACTCCGCAGCGCTCTCCAGGTTGATCAGGATGAACCCGTAGTTGGACGCCGGATCGGTGATCCACGATAGCACGGCACTCGTCACGCTGATCTCGTACCAGTCCGGCCCAGTGGTGCGCG
>CAYSBM010000539.1:0-2601 GCA_964429095.1 uncultured Solibacteraceae bacterium
CAAAAGCAGGACCCCAACGAAGCCAACCCGATCCGTGACTTGAACCGCGAACTGGACCACGGCGTGCCGCTCGACTACTGGTGGATGGACGCGGGTTGGTATCCGTTCACTTCCGGCTGGCCGGACGTGGGCACCTGGGAGCCGGATCCGGCGCGCTTTCCGCGCGGCTTCGCGCCCATCTCGCAACTTGCCCCCCAGCGGGGGGTGAAGAGCCTGGTCTGGGTCGAACCCGAGCGCGTCCGTCCCGGCACCTGGCTCTATGAAAAGCATCCCGAGTGGCTGTTGCGAGCGCCCGGAAGCACGACGCGTTTGCTCGACCTGGGCAATGACGAGGCGCGCAATTGGCTCACCGAGCACGTCTCGAAAATGCTGCGTGAGCAGGGCATCGACCTCTACAGGCAGGACTTCAACATGGAGCCGCTCCCCTACTGGCGAGCCAACGACGCTCCAGACCGCCAGGGCATCAGCGAGATCAAGCACATCACCGGCTATTTGGCCTATTGGGACGAACTGCGGCGCCGGTTCCCGAACATGATGATCGACACCTGCGCCTCGGGCGGCCGCCGCAACGATCTGGAGACGCTGCGCCGCGCCGTGCCCTTGTGGCGCAGCGATTACGCCTACGACCCGGCCGCCATGCAGTCGCTCAGCTACGGCATCGCCTTGTGGATGCCGTATTACGGAACGGGCGTCAATTCCGTGGAGCCGTATATCTTCCGCAGCCAGATGACCCCCGCTTTGGCCCTGGGCCTGGATGCCGGCAATTACCCGGACGGCTACGCCAGGCTCAACAAGCGCATCGCCGAGTGGCGAGAGGTAGCCTGGAACTATTACGGCGACTACTATCCGCTCACCCCTTACAGCCTGGACAATGCCGCCTGGATGGCCTGGCAGTTCGACTCTCCAGCCAAAGGCGAGGGCATGGTGCAGGCTTTCCGCCGTCCGGAAAGCCCATTCGAATCGGCGCGTTTCAAGCTGCGTGGGCTGGACCCGGGCGCCACCTACACGGTCACGGACCTAGACGGAGGGCCTCAGATCACGGCGGCGGGAGCGGAACTGATGAACCACGGGCTGGTGGTCACTCTCCGGCAGCCGCCGGGGGCGGCGTTGCTGATTTACCGGCGCCGGTAAAGGCGTACCGGAAACTATTTTCCGCCAGCCGGGCAAGTTCCCGTTCCGTGAACCCAAACTGTGTGCGGGCGATTTCGTACTCACGTTCCAGCGTGGTGTGAAACATGGCCGGATCGTCCGTGTTCAGCACGATGGGCACGCCCGCGTCGAACAACCTCCGCACCGGATGGGCATCGAGCGAGGGCACGGCGCCCGTGGCCACGTTGCTTGAAATTGAAACTTCCAGTGCGATATCGCGGTCCCGCAGATGGCGCATGAGCGCCGCGTCGTCCACCGCCCGGATGCCATGGCCGATACGTTCGGCCCCCAAACGGAGGCTGGCCCATATGCGATCGGCGTCCGTGGTCTCGCCCGCGTGCGGCGCCAGGTGTAAGCCGTGGGCGCGCGCCCAGGCCAGTACGCGGGCGAATTTCTCCACCGGCCCGCGCGCTTCGTCGCCGCCCAGGCCGAACGCCACCACGCCTTGGTCCACGCGTTCAGCCGCCAGTTCGGCCACCCGCATGGCGTCCTCGACCGGAAACTGCCGGACAGCGTCGAAGATCCAACGCACCTGGACCGGCGAGCGCCGCGCCACGCTGTTGACCGCCTCGAAAATGGCCGCGGCGTCTTGTCCCCGCCAGAGCATCACGCCTACCGAAAGGTTGATTTCGGCGTAACGCACATTCTCTGCGTGCAACCGGTCAAGCAGGCGGCGGGTGACGAGCTCGAAGCCGGCCGGCCCGCGCAGCCGCCGCGTCACTTTCTCGTAGCTCGACAGAAATTCAAGGAAACTGCCGTAGCGGTACAGCGCCTGGATCGCGCCGGCTGTGAGCGACGGGTCGAGTTCGGCCAGCGTTTCGGGTTCAACAGAACCCTCCAGATGAACATGCAGCTCAGCTTTGGCCAGTTCCTGAACCAACCCGGGCATTCTTGCCATAATAGCTGCAATGAACCCCCAGGAAATAGAAGCCATTGTCGGCGGCTACCATGGTGATCCTTTTCGCATCTTGGGACCCCATGCCGTGGGCGGGCGCAGGGGTTCTTCCTGGGTGGTGCGCGCATTTCTGCCGCAAGCCAAGTCGGCTTACGTGCTGCTCAACGGGGAAAGCGTCGAGATGGAAAAGCGCCATGAGCACGGATTCTTCACCGGCAAGCTCACCGGAAAGCCACGCCCCTACCGGCTGCGCGCGATCTTGTTCGACGGCGCCGAGATCGAATTCGAAGACCCGTACCGCTTCCCGCCGCTGCTAACGGATTTCGTCCTACACCTGCACGGCGAGGGCACGCACTTTGAAAGCTACAACACGCTGGGAGCGCACCTGGTGGAAGTGGACGGCGTCCCCGGCACGCGCTTTGCCGTGTGGGCGCCCAACGCCGAGGTAGTTTCCGTTGCGGGCGACTTTAACGACTGGGACACCCGCCGCCATCCGATGCGTTTGCGCAGCGGCGGCGTGTGGGAGATGTTTCTGCCCGGGGTGGGTGAAGGCGCTG
>CAYSBM010000540.1:0-2594 GCA_964429095.1 uncultured Solibacteraceae bacterium
AACCACAACACGCAAACCCAGAAGAGGAACCGGGCCGTAAACCGCCTCCAATATCGCGCGGGCTCCCTTGGCGAGCAACTCGCGCGCGGCGGCTTGGCCGGCCTGCTCAGCCTTCTCCAGCGTTGCTTCGGTTTGTACCCGGACTAGCGAGCTCCCATCCGGCGCCGCCACAACCGCGTGCAGACGCAAGAACTCCCCTTCCACCGACGCGTGGCAGCCGATGGGCACTTGGCATCCACCGCCTAAGGCGCATAGCAGGGCCCGCTCCGCACTCACCGAGGCGCGCGCGGCCGCGTCATCCAGACTGCGCGCCAGACGGCAGGCTTCGCCATCGTCGTCCCGCGTCTCTACGGCCAGCGCGCCTTGTCCCACCGCCGGACACATGAGATCCGCCGGGAGCAGTTCGTGAATTCTCGCGCCCCAACCAAGCCGCTTCAAACCCGCGGCGGCCAGCACGATGGCGTCATACTGGCCCTCATCGAGTTTCCGCAGGCGGGTGTCCAGGTTCCCGCGCAGCGGCAGGATCGTAAGGTCCGGCCTTAGCACCCGCAGTTGCGCCGCCCGCCGCAGCGAGCTTGTGCCCACCCGCGCGCCGGGTCTTAAGCCCGCCAGCGTGGACCCCACCAGCGCGTCTCGCGCGTCTTCGCGCGGCGGAACCGCGGCAACAGTCAACCCCGGAGGCATTTCGGTGGGCAGATCCTTCATGCTATGAACCGCCAGATCGATGCGGCCCGCCGCAAGGGCCTCCTCGATTTCTTTGGTGAACAGGCCTTTGGCGCCCACCTGCGCAAGGGGAACGTCGGTGATTTTGTCTCCGGTGGTCTTGATGATTTCCAGGCGCGTCTCCACGCCCAACTCAGCCAGCCGCGACGCCACCCAGCGGGCCTGCCAGAGAGCCAGTTGTGAGCCTCGCGAGCCGATTACGAGCATGGTTTTCAATCCCCCAACCGGAATACGCGGTGAATCAGGTCCACCAGGTGCAGACCCTCGGGCCGTCCGGCGCTGCGCCGCAACTCGGAAATGGGACCGTGCGCCACCTTGTTGACGATGCTGCGGGTCAACGCCTCGATCGCCTCCTCTTGTTGCGGGGTAAGAGCGCCCAGTTTCGCCCGCATGCGCGCCACCTCGGCCGCACGGATCTGTTCAAGCTGCTCTTGCAGGCTGACAATGGTGGGGGCCACCTCGCGAGCACGCCAGCGCGCCAGCATACGGTCCACTTCCACCGCGACAATCGCCTCGGCCTGCTGCGCCTCTTCGGCGCGCTCCCTCCGGTTGGACTCCACCACCCGCTCCAGATCGTCGATGTCGTAGAGGAAGACATTGTCCAACTGGTTCACCGCCGGGTCGATGTTGCGGGGAACTGCGATATCGATCAGAAACATAGGGCGGTTGCGGCGGGCATCCAGCGCCCGGCGGACCTCGGCGGGGCCCAGAATGTAGTGCGGGGCGCCGCTGGATGCAATAACGATGTCCACCTCGTGCAGGATGGCCGCAAAACGGGAGTAATCCACAATCATGCCGTCGAACAGCCGCGCCAGCTCCTCGGCCCGCTCGCGGGTGCGGTTGGTGACGTAAATGGCCGCCACACCTGAACGGCGCAGGTGGCGGGCAGCCAGCTCGGACATTTTCCCCGCCCCGACCACCATGACCTTCTTGCCTTCCAGCGAACCGAAAATCTGCCGCGCCAGTTCCACCGCCGCGTAACTGACCGAAACAGCGCTGCGCCCAATCTCAGTTTCCGAACGCACGCGCTTGGCGACGCTGAACGCCCGCGTCAGCACCGCTTCCAAGAACCCGCCCAACGTTCCCTGGGCCTTCGCGGCGGCATAGGCACTCTTGAGCTGGCCGAGAATTTGGGGTTCGCCGAGAACCATCGAATCCAGACTCGCAGCGACGCGGAACAGGTGCCGGATAGCATCGCGTTCCTCGAAATGATACAGGTATGGAGACGCCCAGCCGCTGGCGACCCCGCGGCTGCGTTCGAGAAAATTCGTGGCCAGCGACGCCGCATCGCAGGCATCCTCGGTGGCGACCGCCACTTCTACGCGGTTGCACGTCGACAGGATCATCCCCTCTAGCACACCCGGCTCCTTCTTGAGCGCGTCCAAGGCATGCGGAAGCGACCGCTCGCCGAAGGCCAGCTTTTCGCGCACCTCCAGCGGCGCCGTGCGGTGATTCAGCCCCGTGATCGCGAATCTCATCGCATAAACACCGGACGCAAGCCGACATGCGCCGCCCAAGTCAGCGCCGAGCATCCCAAAACCACGATCGACATCACGGCCGCCTTGCGGCCACGCCAGCCGGCGGAAACTCGCAGAAACACCAGCACGAGATAGAAGACCCAGGTCACCAGCGACACCACGATCTTCGGTTCCGCGATCCAGCGCGTGCCGCTCTCGATGAAGGCCCAGATGCTGCCCGCAATCACCGCCAGCGTGATCAGCGCAAAACCCGCCGCCATGGACGTCGAAATCAGCCCATCCAACACCGCCAGCGGCGGCAACCGCTCCAGCAGCAGCCGCCTGCGTTTGCTCTTCACCTGCCGCTCCTGAATCAGATACGCCACCGCGCCCGCCCCCATCAGCACCATGGCC
>CAYSBM010000541.1:0-2590 GCA_964429095.1 uncultured Solibacteraceae bacterium
ACGTCAGCATACGCGTCGAGGATGCCGGCGCAACGGACTCCTTTAAGGTTATGGGGCGTGGCGAACTGCAACTGGCCATCCTGATTGAGATGATGCGGCGGGAAGGCTACGAGCTGATGGTGGGCAAGCCCGAGATCCTTACGCGCACCGTGAACGGCCAATTGCAGGAACCGGCTGAATTGCTGGTGGTCGATTGTCCGGAGCAATTCATCGGCGTGGTGATTGAGCAACTGGGCAAGCGCAAGGGCCAGATGTCGAAGATGGTGAACCACGGCTCAGGGCGCGTGCGCATAGAGTTCCATGTCCCTTCGCGCGGCTTGATCGGAATTCGCAGCCAGTTGCTCACCGACACGCGCGGGACGGCGGTGATGAACTCGCTGTTCAACGGCTACATTGGATGGCAGGGCGATATTCCCACGCGGCCCACGGGCTCGCTGGTGGCGGACCGGGCCGGCCGGGCCACCGCATACGCGATCTTCAACTTGCAGGAACGCGGCGAGATTTTCGTAACGCCCGGCATGGAGGTTTACGAGGGCATGATCGTGGGCGAGAACGCACGGGATGCGGATCTGAATGTGAACATTGTGAAAGAGAAGAAGCTGACCAACATGCGCGCCTCCACCTCGGACGAAGCCATCCGCCTGGTGCCCCCGCGCATTCTCAACCTCGAGCAGGCCATCGACTTCATCCGCGACGACGAGTTCGTCGAGGTTGGCCCGCAATCGATCCGCTTGCGGAAGAAGATCCTGGAAGCCAACGAGCGCTGACGCTCACTACGTCGCTCGGAAAAACGCGCCACGGTGGCGGCGTTGCAGTTGTTGATTGTGTTGGCGCGCAGGAGCTCTCTGCGCGTGATGATGGCCGTCTATTAATATGGACGAGGAATCGGATGCGTTTTTGGCGCTTCTGCCGGGAATACGTGCGTGCCTCGGCGCTCGCCTTTCGCAGGCGCCGCATGGAGGCTTTCCGCCAATTGCTTGGCGTGGACAGCACAACCCAGGTGCTCGATGTCGGCGGCACGCCGCTGAACTGGGAGTTGATCAGCGCGCGCCCGCCTGTTACGCTGCTCAACACGCGGCTGGAGAAGGCTGGCGAGCCCGGCCGGTTTCAGTTCATCGTCGCCGACGCGCGGCGCCTTCCTTTCCGGGACGGAGCCTTCGGTGTGGTTTTCAGCAATTCCGTCATCGAGCACGTTGGCTCTCGGGATGACCAGCGCCGGTTTGCAGAAGAGATACACCGTGTAGGCAGGTCCTATTGGGTGCAGACGCCCAACCGCTGGTACCCGGTGGAGCCACACTTGTTTACCCCACTGCTGCACTTCCTGCCGAGACGAATCCAGCAAGCTGTGGCCCGGCGCTGGACGCTATGGGACTGGCTGGAACATCCTACCCCGGACAGGCGGGAATTTTATGTCGAGCACTGCCTGAGCTGTGTCCGGCTGCTGACCGCCGCCCAGTTCAAGGCGCTGTTTCCCGGCGGCCGGCTCATGCGGGAACGCCACTGGGGTTTCACCAAGTCGCTGATCATGGTTCGGTCCGCGCCGGGTTGCGGCAACTTATAACGGGGTGTCAAAATTGTGCCGGGATGAGATTCCGGAATCGTGTTGCGCTGGTCACGGGCGCCTCCCGCGGCATTGGTAAGGCAATCGCCTTGCGCATGGCCGAAGAAGGCGTCGCCGTGGGCGTGAATTACCGCGAAAGGGCGGCGGAAGCCGGCGCTGTCTCGGCTGAAATCGTTGCCCGGGGCGGGCGCGCCATAGCGGTGCGCGCCGACGTAAGCGACCAGGAGGCCGTGGCCGCCATGGTGGCCAAAGTGGAAGCGGAGCTGGGTCCGGTTGACATTCTGGTGAACAATGCCGGCATCTTCCGCCGGATGGAGCTCGGCGACGTTCGCTGGGAGGTAGTCGAGCAAATGCAGCGCACGAATGTGCGCGGCGTAGTTACGCCCATTCGCGCGGTGGTGGAGGGCATGAAGAAGCGCGGTTATGGCCGCATCATCAATCTCTCTTCGCTGGCCGCTCACGGCACCGCGATGGCCGGCACCACTTTTTACGCCGCCACGAAGGCGGAAGTCGTGATTTTGACACGGCGCTTCGCGCTCGAGTTGGGGCCGTACGGCATCACGGTGAACGCGATCGCCCCCGGCTTTATCGCCACCGAACTGGTTTGGGTGGATCGTTCCAAAGAAGAAGTCGAGCAGTTATTCTCCAGCATCGCCGCCAAAGCCATGATGCGGCGTGTGGGACAACCTGAGGACATCGCCGCCGCGGCCGCCTATCTGGCCAGCGACGAAGCCGGGTTTATCACCGCGCAGGTCATTACGGTTGACGGCGGCCGCACCGACTACATCAGCCACGGCTGAGGCCGTCCACCAGCATTCCGGCCAGCCGGGAAATCAACTGCTCGCCCGCGTTATCCGGGGAGTAGTCTATGCGCGGCATCCGGTCGACTGTGATGGCCATGGCGATGCGTCCCGCCGGGGCGTAGACTATGCCCACGTCACTGCGCAGCGCGTCCAGGCTGCCCGGCTTGCTGGCCACCTCGTATTCCATATGGCGGCCGATGCCATGCTTGTACTGCTGACGCTTCAG
>CAYSBM010000542.1:0-2589 GCA_964429095.1 uncultured Solibacteraceae bacterium
GGGTTGCCTTGCGCCGTAGATCTGAACCCCCGATGGCAAGCTTCGACTTCCTTGCAAGCCCAAGCCGAACGGCGCCAGGGACGCCTTCCTTTGGCCGCTGCGGAGTTGGCCCTTCAAATGGGCCTGATGGAGGCGGACGTGATTCTCCGCGAAGCCGACAAGTTCTTCCAGCCGCTGACCGGCAGCCAAGTCTTCCCGAAGACCCCTTCAGGAGGAGGTTGGTGGAGAGCGCGGCGCACGCTCCCAGCCGGGGTATACTCGCCGGAGATCCATTACAAACGAGCCGCCCTCGGACTTTGTGAACTCGAGACTCCGGATGAACTCGCAATCACTGGCGGCGTGCCACGCTGCGGACGGCTCATGGAGGCTGGTTCGGGGTTGTTGCGCCTCTCGACGCTGCAAGCCTCAGCCGATGTGCGGACGGGCGGGCTTTTGCCGTGGATGGAGCGAGCTGTGCGGACGGTGTACCAACGCCTGGACCTCGAAAAGGCGGCGTAGCTCAGTTGCTCTGGCTCTTATCCAACCGGCCCCATTTGCTTCCGGGACTGCAAGAGTTGACGCGGCGTTACCGGCCTGCCAGCGCCATCCATGCCAGGCCGGCGCCAAACATTACGCCGAACCCTGCTGCCACCCGCCAGCCGAAGCGTATGCCCGCTACGAATACGGCGATCGACGTTTTCAGTACGGCGTTCATAGCCAGAGCGATCATAACCGCCGCCCAGGCTCCCTCTGCCGAGGTCGCACCGCTCGTTACCATGTCCGCTACCGCCACAGTCACCGAATCCACGTCGAGTGTTCCGGCAAGCGCGCTGGTCCACAAGAGCGCATCGGTTCCCAAACGAGCCGCAGCGGCCTTGGTCACGAATAGAATCGCGGTGAAGGCGGCCCCGAACTTCAATGCCTGCGTCAGGCGGAAGGGGTTGCGAATGTGCAATCCTGCCGCTCCGGCTTCGCTCCTTGCGATTCGTCCCATCAGCAATCCGGTGCCCAAGCCCGCCGCCGTCATCACTGACAAAGGTCCCAGCCCGGCCGAAGCCAGACCTGGGTTCATTGCATAGAGCAGCGCCAACAGGCGCGGGAACTGAATCGCATTGGCAATCACCGCCGCCTGCGAGTAAAGCGCAAACTTGCCGGGTTCGTCAGCCACGCTGCGGGCAAAAGCGGCCGTCGCCGCCGTAGTGGAGGCCAGCCCACCCAGGAGGCTGGTGAACTTGAGGCTCTTGGCCGCACCCAGGAACTTTTCCAGGAAATAGCCGGTGTAGGAAATGGAACTGACCAGAATGACAAACAACCAGATCTTGCGCGGTTCCAAGAACCCATAAGGCCCAAACCGGCCTTCAGGCAGCACCGGCAGGATCACCAGCACAACGGCCAGAAAGCTCAGCGTGTCATTGAATTCCCGTTCGGTGATGGTTTCGCGTACCAGCTTGTGCAGCGAAGATTTCGCCTCCAAAAACAGGACCACCACGATCGTGGCGCCAATCGCTAGCGGTGCACCATGCTCCAGACCAGGCGCGGCAGTCAGGTATCCCAGGATGAACGCTGCTACCGCCGCCATTTCGGTGGTGATGCCTGTGCGCACCTTGGCCTGGTAGTGAAAAACGGCTAGCAGCAGCGCAATAGCCAGCAGGGCCGCGCCGGTGAGCCAGACCTGCCCCAGTACGCCGCAAACTCCACCAGTGAGCGCGATCAGAATGAAGTCCCGCACCCCCGGCTGCGGTTCGTCGGAATGCGCTTCGCGCTGCGCGCCGATCAGCAGTCCGATCAGCAGCGCCTCGCCCAGCGAGGTGAAGGTTTCCCGTAACGCAGTGGCGGGCGCCGGCATCGAGTCAACGGATCGGCGAGAATGGCAAGGGCCGCAGGATCGAGTTGCTGACGTTGGAAACGATCTCGGCGTCGGAATAACCCGGCATGGAGCGCAGCTTCTTCCACTCCGGATCGTGCACAAACGTGTTCCAGGCCTTCTCCCGCGCGGCCAAGCTGTCGAAAGCCACCATATAGGTCAGGTTAGGCATGTTGCGTCCCACGATGGTTTCCCCAAAGAAAACCGGCAGAATGCCACAGCGGCGGAAGATGGCGATTTCTCCTTCGTTGAACATCTTCACTTTCCGTTTCAAGGTCAGGCCGTTGTTGGATTCATAGGTGCGCAGCTCGAAAATTCGGGGTGCGCGCTTGCTGTCTTGCGGCGGAACATCGATGTTGGGAATCGAGTCGAAAGCGTGCAGCAGCGAACCTTCCATGCGCATGTAATTGAGCCCCGGCAGAGCATGAAACGCCGCTAGCGCCTTTTGAAACTCGCGGTCGGCGCGCAGTTTCTTATGCGCCACGCCCATAGCGTGCAGTGAAGGATAGCTGTAAACGACCAGCATGAACGGGTTGTCGGCGGCGATCAGGGACGTGAAAAAACCGATAGGTCCCACGCCGGCGCGCTGCAATGCCGGCAGATAGTGTTTACTGGAGAACTCGGTATTCCGCTGGAGTTGATTTTCAGGGCCATTGCGCATCCGCACATACCGCAGTTCGATGATGGCGTTGTCGCCCCAGGCCAATGCAGTTGGCGCGGCCAGCCCCACGCCGGGCGCATCGTAC
>CAYSBM010000543.1:0-2580 GCA_964429095.1 uncultured Solibacteraceae bacterium
CTCGCGAAGGTCCATACATCATGGTTGTGAATCACGTCAACATTGTTGAAGTGCCCACCATTTTCACCCGCCTGCTCGACTGCCCCATCACTCCCATATCGAAAGTAGAAAACGCCCCCAATCCTTTATTGGCGCCATTTTTCCAAGCCTTTCAGGTGGTGTACATTCGCCGCGGCGAGGTGAACCAGACCGCGTTCCGTAAGGCCCAGGAAGCGCTGGACCGCGGCCGCGTTCTGGTTGTTTATCCCGAGGGCACACGCAGCGCGAATGGACGGCTGGGAAAAGGCCGGGCGGGGATGACCCTGCTGGCCATGCGCTCCGGCGCGCCAATTTTGCCGTTAGTGCATTGGGGTTGCGAAAAGACCTGGGACAACATCCGCCACCTGCGCCGCACCGATTTTCACATCGCGGTTGGTAACCCCTTCCGCATCAAACCGGTGGCAGGCGCGTTGAGCAAAGACCTGCGCCAACCGCTCACCGACGCGGTGATGTACCAGATGGCGGCGTTAATGCCGCCGGAATACCGCGGCGAGTACAGCGACCTGAGCCAGGCCCGAGAGGACCTGCTGCTGTTCGACGAAGGGATGCCTTCAAACCTGACGCGCCGTTATGAAATCACAGGCGGCAAGCCGTCGGCGGCGGAGTGACCATGCTACAGCCAAGCCTATTCTCCGCCAACGTGCTTTCCGTCTCTGACCTGACCCGCTATCTGCACGCACTGTTCGAGTCGGACGATATCCTGCGCGATGTATGGGTGGCTGGCGAGGTTTCCAACCTCTCGCGCCCGGCTTCGGGGCATATCTACTTCACCCTCAAAGACTCCGGCGCCGCGCTGCGCTGCGTGATGTGGCGTACCACAGTGCTTAAAGCGCCGCTGGCGCGCAACCTGCGCGACGGGGCCGCGGTTGAAGTGCATGGCGCGATCAGCGTCTATGAACGCGACGGCACCTACCAGCTTTACGCCGACCGCATCAAACAGGCCGGTGAAGGCGATCTCTACCAGCAATTCCTGCGCCTGAAAGAACGCCTGGAAGCCGAAGGCCTGTTTGCCGAAGAGCGCAAACGCCCGCTGCCAGAATTTCCGCTGAGCATTGGCATTGTCACCTCGCCGACCGGCGCGGCCCTGCAGGATATGCTCAACACGTTGAGCAAACGCTTCCCGCTGGCCCAGATCACGCTGGCCCCGGCCGCGGTGCAGGGCGACGAAGCCCCCAGACAGATTGTGGCCGCGCTGCGCGCGCTGAACCGCCTGGCGCGCCCGGATGTGATCATTGTGGCGCGCGGCGGCGGTTCACTGGAAGATTTATGGGCGTTCAACGATGAGCGCGTGGTGCGGGCGGTGGCCGATTCAGAGGCGCCGGTGATCTCCGGCGTGGGTCATGAAACCGATTTCACCCTGACCGATTTTGCCGCCGACCGGCGCGCGCCCACACCCACCGGGGCGGCCGTCCTGGCTACCCCTGACGCGGCTGATCTGCGCGCGGGGCTGCGCGACACTACCCGCCTGTTGACGCAAGCTGGCGAAGACTGTCTGGAAGCACGCGCCGCCATGCTGGAACAACTCGCCGCCCGCCTGGACCGCGCCTCGCCGCTGTGGCAGGTGCGGTCAAACCGCCAGCGGCTGGATGAAATGAGCGAACGCGCCCGCCGGGCGATGTTGAACGATCTGGCACTGCGCCGGGTAGAATGGAATGGAACCGCCGCGCACCTGGCCGCTCTCGATCCGCAACGGGTGCTGCAGCGCGGCTTCGCGGTGGTCACCGGGGCGAAGGGGCAAATCGTCCGCGCGGCTGAACAGGTCGCGCCTGGCGAGAACCTGGATATCCGCCTGGCGGAAGGCGGCCTGCAGGCGGATGTAACGAAAATTATCCCCGCGAAACCGCGGTAGGTGTGGAGGAAACATGAAAGCAAAAGCGACCGAGATGGATCAGCTCAACTATGAACAGGCCTACGCCGAATTGGAAAAAATCGTCCAGGCGTTGGAAGAAAATCCAAACTCACTGGAAGAAGTGCTCGTCCTCTTCGCGCGCGGAAAATAACTGGCCGAACACTGCGGCAAATTACTGGATGAAGCTGAACTAAAGGTACGCCAACTCACCGGTTCTGAGTTAGAAGCAGGGGATGAAGGGTAACGGTGACCACGCATGTTTGAACAGTTGTTTTCCAATCAGGCTTTACTGTCTTCGTTGATCGCCTGGTTTGTCTCCGGGTTGATGAAAGTCCCCATTGAATATTTTGAGACCCATAAATGGAACTGGTCGTTGTGGTTCAGTTCGGGCGGCATGCCCAGTTCACATTCGGCCCTGGTGACGGCTAATATGCTTTCGGTGGGACTGTGGGCCGGTTTTGATACCGCCGCTTTCGCGGTTTCCTTTACATTGATGATGGTCGTCGTTTATGACGCGGCCGGCGTGCGCCGGCAGGCGGGTTATCACGCGCAGAAGATTAACCTGCTGATTGAAGAATTATTCAGCGGCCAGCCCATTTCGGAAGACGAACTAAAAGAAGTGCTCGGCCATACCCCGCGCGAGGTGATCGCCGGATGCCTGTTCGGCGCGTTGGTGGCAGTGGTGGTATGGC
>CAYSBM010000544.1:0-2579 GCA_964429095.1 uncultured Solibacteraceae bacterium
TAGCGCGCCCTCGTCGCCCTCCGCCCCGAATGGCATTCCGACGACGACGCCCAGGGCGCGCTCAAGGTCATCATGACCGGTTCCGCCTCCGACCCCGAAGATTGGCAGCCCCACATCCGCAGCAAGCAACGGCGCGAGGGGCTGGCCGCGCGTTTCAAAGATCCGAAGGACCCATTCCAGATCGTCATCGTGCGGGACATGTGGCTGACAGGGTTTGACGTCCCTTGCCTGCACACGATGTACCTCGACAAGCCGATGCGCGGCCATGGCCTCATGCAGGCGATCGCACGCGTGAACCGGGTGTTCCGGGACAAACCCGGCGGCCTCGTGGTGGACTACCTCGGCTTGGCCCACGAGCTTAAGCAGGCGCTGGCCAACTACACCGAGAGCGGCGGGAAGGGGCAGACTGCGATCAACCAGGCGGAAGCCGTCGCGGTGATGCTCTCAAGATATGAGGTGTGCTGTGGCATGTTCCACGGCTTTGACCGCTCCCAGTGGAACACGGGCAACGCACAGCAACGCCTCTCCTTGCTGCCGGCCGCACAGGAACACATTCTCAAGCAGGAAGACGGGAAGAACCGTTTCGTGAAAGCTGTCGGCGACTTGTCCAAGGCCTTTGCTCTGGCAGTACCCCACGACAAAGCGCTGGAGATACGGGATGATGTGGCGTTCTTCCAGGCGGTTCGGACGGTCCTGACAAAGGGCGCGACCGGCGGACGGCGCAGTCCCGAGGATTTGGAGCTGGCCATCCGGCAGATCGTGTCGCGCGCGGTGGCATCCGATGGGGTCATCGACATTTTCGAGGCTGCCGGGCTGAAGAAGCCGGACATCTCGATCTTGTCGGATGAATTCCTCGCTGAAATCCGGGGAATGCCGCACAAGAACCTCGCGGTTGAGATGCTTCGCAAGCTTCTTGAAGGCGAAATCCGCACCCGCGGCAGAAAGAACATCGTGCAAGGGCGTGCCTTCTCGCAACTTCTCGAAGACGCAATCCGGCGATACCAGAACCGGGCTATTGAGACGGCCCAAGTGATTGAAGAGTTGATCGCTCTCGCGAAGGACATGCGTGAGGCGGACCGGCGCCGCGAGAACTTAGGGCTGACCGAGGACGAGATTGCCTTCTATGACGCGCTCGAAGTCAACGACAGCGCCGTGAAGGTCCTGGGGGATGAAACGCTGCGCACGATTGCGCAAGAGCTGGTGCGCACCGTCCGGGAGAACGTAAGAATCGACTGGACTGCCCGCGAGAACGTGCGCGCTCAGATGCGGGTCATGGTGAAGCGAATCCTTCGGCGGTATGGGTATCCGCCGGACAAGCAAGCGCGGGCAGCTGCCGTCGTCCTGGAACAGGCGGAAGTACTGTGTCGTGATTGGGCTGAGACCGCGTAAGGGGCCTTTTCAGCGCATCCCCGAGGCGTCGGATCGTTATTACCCTCTGCGCCCGAGCACGATCGGTCGTCCACTCATGCGCGCACCGTATGCCCGTTGAGTCCCGCTTTCCGCCAGATGGCCTGCCGCCGCCCTTTTCCCTCGGCCTCCCTAATCAGCTCGCCGCGCTCGTAAAGTGAGATCATCGCCTGCGCTATCGACGTCCGGATTCGTGTCCGCTCTAGAGCGTCGATCTGGCGTTCGCCGGCCATGAGGCTCAGAACGTCGTTCACCTTGAAGGGCAGCAGGGCGCGGAGCATCTGCACGCGCCGTTCGATCTGCTGGGCTTCGGCCATGACCTTTTCCAGTTGGGTTTCCTCTCCGCCAATTGCGGCCTCGATCCGCTTTTGCAGCGAGTCGCGCTGCTCCGGCAGTGATTCCCGCGCCGGTGCCCGTTCTGGGTCGCTCGATGTCTTGGCGACGACGAAATTCTGTCTATTAGCAAGGCGGTAGACCAGATGGTTGTTCTGCCGAACCAGGAAGGCGCGTTCCAGTTCGGCATTCATCCGACTCCCCCGCGATAGCCTTTCAGAACCGTGAGTTCTTGGCTTTGCAGGCCCACCCAGCCGCCCGGATTATGGACCGCCCAGAAGCAGACGGTGCAGTCGTCGTGACGGTGCGCGATCAGGAGGATGAGATCCACGCGCATCTCTCGCACGAGATCCAGGACCTCCTCCGACTTCGAACCAGGCCCGAGGTCCGGCATTTCGTCCGGGGTGGCCGCTTCGAGCACTTCTCCGATCACCTCTCCGGGCGGGCCGGCGACGTGGACGATATCGCCCTTCTCGAATGGCTTCATTGATCGGTAGCCGTGGGACGTTGGGGAACCCTTATATAGGGAAATCGAATGTCGTCGTAGCACGACAACAAATCGAGAAGAAGCCTCCCATCGGCACCATGCCGACCAACGGCTACCACGAGCCTATTGGACCTAACTTGGACCAAAACGATTGTGCGGTTTGCCCGGAAGTCTTTGAAAACTCTGGCGCGCCCGGAGAGACTCGAACTCCCGACCTACTGGTTCGAAGCCAGCCGCTCTATCCACCTGAGCTACGGGCGCGCACTGCTAGTATTATACAAGCGATGTCCGGCTCCCACCGTGAAACGGAAATCAAGCTTCGCATCGAGGCCCGCGCGGCGCGGCGCCTGCT
>CAYSBM010000545.1:0-2574 GCA_964429095.1 uncultured Solibacteraceae bacterium
GGCCGTACACAGTAGCGACGAGGCCTACCCGCACCAGAAAACCGCCCGCGACCCGCTCCACCGTGAGCGTCACCCCGTCGGGAATGAGAACGTCGTAGGGGACGCCGCCCAACACCACGGGCGCCATCTCGAGAAGATAGGTGTGATCCCAGCTCTCCCCTGTGCGCAGGGGCAGATCGTTCAGATCGACGTGTAGGGGCGAGGTATCCATGGCCGGTCGGCTTGCTCGAGCCCGAAGGCCCACAGCCCAGCGAGCTACAGGCTCTCAGCGCCTCTCGAGCCCGCCTGCAGACGCTCGCGGCCGCGCTGCACGGCGGCCAGGAACTTGTCCAGATTGGTCTCAAGGGTCTTGAAGATCTCGTCGGCGTAGTCTTCTGCTCCCAGCCGGATCTCGCGTTCGCGCGACTCGGCGTCGCGGGCGCAGGCGATCAGCATTCCCGTCTTCAGGCGCCGGGCGATCTCCAAGGTGTGCCCGCCCAAACCTGCGGTGGCGTCCAGGTACCGCCCCCCGGGCTGCACCGCCAGGTATCGCATGACTTCCTCTGTCATGACGGGCACATGCATACATAACCGTTACTTCATGCCCTTCTTGCGGAGTTTCGCCAGTTTCTCTTCCAGAGCCTGGCTGGCGCGCCGCATTCTGGCCTCGTATTGCTCCTCGCTGTAAACGTCAATCGCCCCTCGGGAGAATTCCACCCGCACGGGCTGGTTCTCCAACTTCAATGTCCGCCGCAACTCGGGGCTAAGCAGGATACGGCCCTGCGAGTCCATCTCAACATCCGAGCCGAGATGGTTGGCAATAAACTGAACGTCGGTGGCCTCGTCGGCGATTTCGTTGTCGTTTTCGTATAACTCCTCGTTGGCGCGCCAAACCGCAATGGGATAAATTCGAGCCGTGGCCATGTCCAGGCTGGTGGCAAAGACTTTTTTCTCCGGTAGACTTTCCAAGTATGCCTGGAAGTTCGCCGGCAACCGCAGGCGGCCCTTTTCGTCCACACGCGCCGGGTAAGCGCCGCGAGGCGGTTCGAGTGGGGCCGAGGCTGTGAGCTCTTGTTCCACTTTTAGGCCACTTTCCGGCCAGTTTTTTACCACACCGATTGTGTCACACACTTTGCCTGTTGTCAATCAGAAAGATCAGGAGGATTTATGCCCCGCAGAGAGGTAAGTCAGACAGCGGGGGAAGGTTCTTGGGATAAGAACCTATTACAATTATAGTAATTCAATCTGCTGCTCTGTCGTGATGTAGTAGTAGCGTTGAGCGTGGCGGCCAACCGGAACAGGCGGCGCCAACACACCGGCGCAAGCGAGTTTGGATCAGAACAGCTGCGAGAAATTCTGAGCTACAGCGCGCGCCTCCAGGTGGATGAGGCCGGCGTTGCTGGCGGCAGGCGCCGCCCGCGCCAGAACAGCCTTGGCGCCCACAGCATAGACGTAGATCTGGGCTTCGCTGCCGGTTACGGTGACCTCGGCCATGGAACCGGCATTCAAGTTATCTCCGAATTTCTTGGCCAGATTCACGGCAGCGGCAGCCATGGCGGCGAACCGCTGCGGATCCAGGCCATCGGCTAGCGAGTGCGCAACCGGCAAACCTTCCGTGGTAGCCAGCAATACGCCTTTCAACTCGGGCACAGCCAGACGCAACTGCGCGATCCCCTTTTGGATTTCTTCAACTTTCGACATAGCTTTCCCCTAGCACGCTGAAACTGGCAATTCCGGGAGCTGCCTGGATGATCGACCGCTGACAGGATTTGCTTTAGAGCCGCGGCCCGAAAGATCCCCCAAATCGGGTAGGAAAATACCCGAAACGCCCTGAAGTCTGGCTTTCGCGGTGCCGATAGATATTCGAACCCCAACAGGAGGCGGCTGGTATGAAGCCAGAAACGGCCTTGCCTGCCCGCGAGAGTCGCGGCGGCGGCGCCGGAGACTACTCGAAACGCAGCATCACGGCACGGCCAATCCCCATGCGGGTAGGGCTGAGAAAGCCAGGCAATGGGACACTGCCTGCATCGCTGGCCCTTAGACCGGTCCAGTTCCGCTGGAAACTGGTTTGGCAAGAGAATGTGAGGGCCTTGTTGCCCGTTACGCAGCCGGACGCTGCGGCGGGACACGCGCCGGAATCCACTCAACAGGCGCCGCTGTTCACCTTGCTCGACCACGCCCAGAAACCGGAACCGGCCGGCGAGACACAGAGTAATCTGACGACACTGGGGCTCGGCAGCGAAATGGAAAGGGCTCCGGACAGTGTTCCGGAGCGAATTGATGACGTCTATTTCGAATATAAGACTGGGGGCCGAGCGTGGTTGAAATGGGCTTGGATAGCGCTGGCGGCTGCCGGCGTGTTAGGTGGATATAAGTTCCTGGCGCCCGGCGGGGCCGGCAGCGCGGCCAAACAACCCAGCCCGCGCGCTAGCAGAGCGCCAAGCGCCATGTTGCCGGTGGGCAAGCCCATCCAGATGGCTCCGGCGGGTTGGCGCAGCACGCCGGCCGAAGATGCGGCCGGCATCAGCGCGGGCCGCAGAGTCTCGCTTTCCCGCCGCCTGGCGCCGATGACCGACTACCTCGTGGAGGTTCAAG
>CAYSBM010000546.1:0-2230 GCA_964429095.1 uncultured Solibacteraceae bacterium
GTGGTTAGTGGACGTCGACTACGACGGGAGAACGTTCTGCATCACACAGGCGTTCTTCACGGACCGTTCGGCGTGGGACAAGCTGAGCAAGGCGCTCAACGGCGTGGTGGACCCGGAGCGCTTCGAGGCGCTTTCGGGCACCGTTTCCCTGCCTTTCCCGGCCGGCAAGCACAAGTGCGCGGCGGTGAAGGTGATCGACCCGCGGGGCAACGAGGTGATGCGGGTGCACGCTCTCGGCGGAGACGGGAGGTAGGCGATGGCCCGTAAGAACGGGGGCGCCGCCACGCCGGGTCAGGAATCGTTGCCGGTGCAGCCGGTGGAGCGGCCGATTCTTTGCAGCCCCTATGAAGAGCCGCGCGATCACTGGATTTACGACAAGGAGACCGGAGCGGCCAGCCGGGCGGGTACGCGCCGTCCGGCGAGCTACTGGTACAAGACGGAAAGAACCGGCAGCGCGCAATTGACGCTGACGGGGCTTGCCGAAGAGGAGCGGGACGACCTGCCGCTGGTGAACGCTTTGCGGGAAGACGTCCGCAAATGGCGCGAGGCGGGCTACCCGGGCGCCACCCACGTGACGCGCGATCTGCTGCGGCACTGGTGGCGCGCCGACCGGGCGCGGCGGCTGTTCTTCTGCCAGTTGGAGGCCGTGGAAACGGTGATCTACCTGGCCGAGATCGCGATCCCCGGCCGGCGCGACAAACGGCGCAAGCATCATTTGAGCGAGGAGGATCTCCAGCGGCTCCTGCGTGGAGAACGCCCATCGTTCAGCCCGCCGGAGCAGGATTTCTTCCCGCGGTTGATCGACCCAGC
The DNA here is from genome assembly GCA_964429095.1 of uncultured Solibacteraceae bacterium. GTDB lineage: Bacteria > Acidobacteriota > Terriglobia > Bryobacterales > Bryobacteraceae > JAJFUV01. The sequence goes on from CAYSBM010000546.1 coordinate 811, forward strand.
GCCGGACGCGTCGCTGGCCCCGCTGCGCCGCCTGGCTTGCAAGATGGCGACGGGCAGCGGCAAGACCGTGGTGATGTCGATGCTGATTGCCTGGGCGTTCTGCAATCGGGGGCAGAATCCCGCCACCACTTTGTTTCCCAACGGTGTGCTCATTTGCTGTCCCAACCTGACGGTGAAGGAGCGTTTGCAGGTGCTGCGTCCGGAGCGGCCGGACAACTACTACGAGGCATTCGACATTGTTCCGCTGAAGTACCGCCCGCTGATGCAATCGGGAAAGGTGCTGGTGACCAACTGGCATCGGTTTCAGCCCGAGTCCGAGCACGTGGAGGGCGGCAAGAGCTATGCCGTGGTCAACAAGGGGCCGGAAACGCCGGACGTGTTCGCGAGGCGGGTATTGGAGGACCTCTACGACCGGCTGCCCATTCTCGTGCTGAACGACGAGGGGCATCACTGCTGGCGTCCGGCGCCGGCCGAGGAGGATTTGACCGGCGAGGAGAAGAAAGCGCTAGAAGAAGAAGCGCTGGAAGCGCGGGTCTGGCTGGACGGTCTGGACCGGATCAACAACTCGACGCCCGACCCTTCCGACCGACCCGGCATTGCGCTGTGCGTGGACCTGTCGGCGACACCGTTCTATTTGAAAGGGAGCGGGCATCCCGAAGGGCGGCCGTTTCCGTGGATCGTGAGCGATTTCGGCCTGGTGGATGCGATTGAGAGCGGGATTGTGAAGATTCCGCGGCTGCCTGTGCTGGATACGACGGGCCGGCCCGATCCCAAGTACTTCAAGCTGTGGAAGGCGATCAACGAGAACTTGGAGCCGGGGGAGCGGCTGCCGGGGAAAGCGGGGCGGCCAAAGCCTGAGGTTGTCTACCGCGAAGCTGAGGGGGCGCTCCAGCAGATCGCCTCGCAGTGGAAGGAGCGGTTCGAGCAGATGCGGGCCGCCACGCCGGGGCAGGAGCGGGTGCCTCCGGTGCTGATTCTGGTTTGCGACAACACGGACATCGCCGAGGTGTTTTACCGCAAGATCAGCGGGGAGACGGAGGTAGAGACGGTCACCGAAGCCGAGGTGGCCGAGGTGCTCGGCGAAGAGGAAGAGGGGAACGGGAACGAGAACGGCAATGGCGCTCCGAAGAAGACCAAGGCCGGAAAGCGGAAGACGCGCACAGTGTACGGCAAGGGCGCGATCTTCCCGGAGCTGTTTTCGAATACACCGGATGTGAAGCGCACCATCCGGATTGACACCAAACTGCTGGCCGAAGCCGAGAGCGACGATCCGAAAAAGAAAAGGCAGGATGCCGCCGAAGAATTGCGGCAACTGGTGGCAACGGTGGGCAAGCCAGGGCAGCCGGGCGAGCACGTCCGGTGCGTGGTGTCGGTGTCGATGCTCACGGAGGGGTGGGACGCGAACAACGTCACGCATATC
>CAYSBM010000546.1:2240-2572 GCA_964429095.1 uncultured Solibacteraceae bacterium
GTTGCTCTGCGAGCTGGTGGTGGGGCGCGGGCTGCGGCGCATGGATTACGTGCCCGATCCCGAGACCGGCTTGCTGACCGAGGAATATGTGGACGTCTACGGCATTCCGTTTAGCGTAATTCCGTTCAAGGGCCGACCGGTGAAGGCGCCGGCGCCAGATGACCGCCCGAAGAATCATGTCCGCGCGCTGCCGGAACGCAAAGCGATGGAGATACGTTTCCCGGTGGTGGAGGGGTATGCCTTCGCGCTGCGAAAGAACCTGATCCGTTGCGACATCGACAAGCTGGCACCGCTGATCATCGAACCGAACCGCGAACCGACGGCGACCTTCG
>CAYSBM010000547.1:0-2562 GCA_964429095.1 uncultured Solibacteraceae bacterium
CGATTGACGAGATGAGCGCGCTGTCGCAGTCGCTGGTGGATGCCCACACCAACTTCCGCCCGGAGGTCGGCGGCAAGCGGCTGACGGCAAACGCCATCGCCGAGGTGCTGCGCACGGAGACGGATTCCGAACTGCGGCGCGAAGCCTGGGAGGCCAGCAAAGCCATCGGCCCACGCATCGCGGGCGACATCCGGCGGCTGGCCGTGCTGCGCAACGAGGGCGCGCAGCGCATGGGGTATGCGAACTTCCACCAGATGAGCCTGGCGCTGGACGAAATTGACCCGGAATGGTTGTTCGCCATGCTGGACGATCTGGCGGCCAAGACGGATGAACCCTTCCGCCAGGCCAAAGCCGAACTGGATGCCGAACTGAGCCAGCGCTATCACGTGCCGGTGACTGACCTGATGCCCTGGCACTATGCCGAGCCGTTTTTCCAGCAGGCGCCGATGGTGGGCACGGTCGATTTCAACCGGCTGTTCGAAGGGGCGAACCTGGAAGCGCTGGCGCTCAAGACGTATGATGGGCTGGGGCTGGAGGTGCGCGATATCCTGGGCCGCAGCGACCTGTATGAGCGCGAGGGCAAGGATCAGCACGCGTTCTGTATGCACGTGGACCGCGAGGGTGATGTGCGCGTGCTGTGCAACCTTCAGCCGACTCTGCGCTGGATGGAGACCCTGCTGCACGAACTGGGGCACGGGGTGTATGACAAATACATTCCGCAATCGTTGCCCTGGCTGCTGCGCACGGTGCCGCATATCCTGAGCACCGAGGCGATGGCCCTGCTGATGGGATCGGTGACGCTGGACCCGGAATGGCACAGCCAGATTCGCGGCGTGCCGCAGGCGGAAGCGGAGCAGATCGGCGCGGCAGGGCAGGCCCGGATGCGGCTGGAAGAGCTGATCTTCGCCCGGTGGGTGATGGTGGTGGTCCACTTCGAGCGGATGCTTTACAACGATCCCGGCTGCGACCTCGACGCGGCGTGGTGGGAGCTGGTGCAAAAGTACCAGTTCCTCAACAAGCCGGACGGGCGCGAAGCGCAGCCCGACTGGGCGACCAAATACCACATCGCGCTGGCCCCGGCCTATTATCACAATTACCTGCTGGGGCGGATGATGTCGCTGCAATGGGACGGCTGGCTGCGCGCGAATCTCGGCGGGGTGGTGGGGCGCGCGGAAGCGGGCGAATGGTTCCGCACGCGAGTCTTTGCGCCGGGTGCGACTCTCCACTGGAATGACGCGCTGGAATTCGCGACGGGGGAGAAACTCAACCCGGATTATTTTGTGCAGAAGTTCGCGCAGTAGGGGCGGTTGTTCCGAACTGGCGATGGGGCGGCGTTCAACATGCCGCCCCTGTTTTTTCTCCGCTCTACCCGCTCTGGCTCCCGCTGTGCAGAGTGAATACCGTGATCTCCGGGCGGCAGTTGAGACGAACCGGCGGCGGAGTGACGCCGATGCCCCGGTTGGTATACAGGTGCATGGTGCCAACTGTGTAGTGGCCGGAGGGGTATTTCTGGCCGTAGCGCGGCAGGACGATCGGGCCGATGCCAGGCAGACGCACCTGCCCGCCGTGTGAGTGCCCGGAAATCTGGAGATCGAAGCGCCCGGTCGGGCCGCTGATGTCGGCGAAGTCCGGCTCGTGGGCGAGCAGGATGGCGCAGGGGCCGGGCGGAAGCTGGCCGAGCACATCGTTCAGGCGGGCGCGGCGCTCCAGGTAATCGTCCACGCCGCAGAGGAAGAGCGAGTCTGCGCCGCGCCGGACGGCGGTCACCGTGTTTCGCAGGTCATTCACACCAGCCTCGGCGACCACCGCGCGCATAATGGGGGCATTCGCCCAGTGGTCGTGATTGCCCATCACGCCGACGACGGCCTCGCGCGCGCGCAGGCGCTGAAGCATCGGTACGAGGCGCTGGGCGCGGTCGAGGGCGTCGAAGTTGACGTAGTCGCCCGTGATGGCGATGACATCCGGCTGAAAGGTATTGACGCGATCGATCACGTCGTAGAGGTAGTCTTCGGAGACATGGCGGCCATGATGCAGGTCGCTGATCTGGACCAGGCGCAGGCCCTCAAAGGGGGCGGGCAGGCGCGGAAGGGTCAGCGCGATCTCGACGATTTCCACGTCGCGCGGCTCCACCTTGAAGGCGTAGCCTCCCAGCCCGGCAGCGGCGGCGGCGAATGTCCCGACCGAGAGCGACAAAAAGGTCCGGCGCGTCATACGGCGCGGCGCGGGGCCGGAGGGCGGCGGGAGGGCGGGGGCGGAGTCCGGGTCTGGCGGCCGGGGGGGCGCCACGGGGCCCCCCCGATCGGGCACGCTCTTCGGGTTCCGCCGGGGACTCGATGTGGCGGCGGGCGAGCCGCTTGCCTTCATCCAGCAGGTCGGCAATCGAGTCGCCGCGCAGGTCGGTGATCTGCGACTGGATGGCGGTGATGGGTTTGCGGATGGCCTCGGTAGTCCGGCGGCGGATCACTATGCCGCGCTGGCGGATATCGCTGCGCACCTGGGAACCGGAGCGCGGCGACAGCCAGGCGGCGATCGGTGCGCTGACCAGCAGGCCGAGGACCAGGC
>CAYSBM010000548.1:0-2559 GCA_964429095.1 uncultured Solibacteraceae bacterium
GAGCCATGTCGAGCGAGCAATGGGCCGCCATGATGCGCGGCGACGAATCCTACGCGGGCAGTGAAAGCTTCTCGCGCCTGAAGGCGGCGGTTCAAGATTTGACCGGCTTTCGCCATATAATCCCCACGCACCAGGGGCGCGCCGCCGAGCGCATTCTGTTTTCGGTGATGTGCAAGCCGGGCGACGTGGTCCCCAACAACACGCATTTCGACACCACCCGCGCCAATATAGAATTCACGGGCGCCCGCGCTGTGGACCTGCCCGCGCCGGAAGCCGCCGACACGCAGCTTGATCTGCCTTTCAAAGGCAACATGGACGTGGCCGCGCTGGAACGTCTGATCGAAACCGAGGGGCCCCAGCGCATCCCTCTCATCATGCTGACCGTGACCAACAATTCCGGAGGCGGACAGCCGGTTTCTCTCGAAAACATCCGCCAGGTCCGCCAGGTGGCCACTCGCTACGGCATCCCCCTATACCTGGATGCCTGCCGCTTCGCCGAGAACGCCTGGTTCATCCGCCAGCGTGAGCCCGGTTGCGGGGCTTTAACGCCCAAAGAAATCGCACAAACCATGTTTGCTTTGGCCGACGGCTGCACGTTCTCGGCCAAAAAGGATGCCTTCGCCAACATCGGCGGCTTCCTGTGCACGAACGACGGCCGGCTGGCGGCGCAGGAAAAGGATCTGCTGATCCTGACCGAGGGCTTCCCCACCTATGGAGGGCTGGCCGGACGGGACCTGGAGGCCATCGCCGTGGGCTTGGAGGAAGTGCTGCACCCGGACTACCTCGAGTACCGCATCGCTTCCACAGCCTACCTGGGCCGACACATCGCCCGTTGCGGCGTGCCCATTGTTGAGCCGCCCGGCGGCCACGCCATTTACATAGACGCCGGGCGCATGCTGAGCCACATTCCGCGCCGTGAGTTTCCGGCGCAATCGCTGGCGGTCGAACTCTACCGCCACGCCGGCATCCGCTCGGTTGAGATCGGCTCGGTGATGTTTGGTGCTAAAGCCCGTCACGAACTGTTGCGGCTGGCCATCCCGCGCCGCGTATACACCCAGAGCCACATGGACTACGTCATCGAGGCGGTAGGAGAAGTAAACCAGCGCAAGAACGGCTTGCGTGGTTATGAAATCGTCGAACAACCGCCTTTCCTGCGCCACTTCAGCGCACGCTTCCGGCCGCTGGGGGGTAACCATCCACGCCCGGCGCCACGGTAAGATAAGGAGACAGCCGACTCTAGAACATGGACCACATGCTTTCGCTCGTCCTTCTGACGCCCCTGGCAGGATTGCTGGTATTGCTTTTGATTCCCTCGAGCAAACCGCGCGCTATCAAGATCTGGGCCAACATTGCTAGCTGCGCCGGATTCTTGGTGATCCTGCCGCTACTTGTGCGGTTCGACAAAGCCAAGGACTTCCAGTTTGTGGAAAAAATGAACTGGATTCCTTCGATTGGAGCCTCCTACCACCTTGGCATCGACGGTTACGCTTTGTTGCTGGTGGCCCTGACCGGATTGCTAGGGTTCCTTTCGATCCTTTCCAGTTGGAGCGCCATTGAACACCGCCTGAAAGAGTATTACGCCAATTTCCTGGTGCTGCAGTTCGCCACCTTGGGCGTCTTCATGGCCCTGGATTTTCTGCTTTTTTTCGTCTTCTGGGAACTGGTTCTGGTGCCGATGTACTTCATCATCGCCATCTGGGGAGGCGAGCGGCGGATCTATGCCTCCTTCAAGTTCATCGTTTACACGCTGGTCGGCTCTGTGGTGATGCTGCTAGGGGTGTTGGCGTTGTACTTTGAGCATTACCGCCAGTTCCAGATTTACACCTTCGATATTCAAGAGTTGTTGCGCACCAGCCTGTCCGGGAATCTTCAGTGGTGGATCTTCTGGGCCTTCTTTTTGGGTTTCGCCGTCAAGGTGCCCATGTTCCCGCTGCATACCTGGCTTCCCGACGCGCACACCGAAGCTCCCACCGCCGGCTCGGTTATCCTGGCGAGCGTGCTGCTGAAGATGGGAACCTACGGTTTTCTCCGGTTTTCGCTGCCTCTGCTCCCCGACGCGGCCAAGAATCCCTCCATCGTCAACGCGATGGCTGTGCTGTCGATCGTCGCCATTGTTTACGGAGCGCTGGTCAGTCTGATGCAGAAGGACTGGAAGAAACTGGTGGCGTATTCCTCGGTGAGCCACCTTGGATTTTGCACCTTAGGCATCTTCGCCCTCAATCCTGCGGGCATTTCCGGATCCATTCTACAGCAGATCAACCACGGAATTTCGACGGGCATGCTGTTTCTGATCGTCGGCGTGGTTTACGAACGCCGCCACACCCGCGAAATCGCCGCCTACGGTGGGCTTTCCCGTGTGATGCCGGTCTTCGGCATGGTGTTTCTGTTCACTGCCCTCAGCTCGATGGGCATGCCGCCCCTGAACGGCTTCATCGGCGAAATCACGATTCTCAAAGGCGCCTACTCGGTATCGCTGAACTGGGCTGCGTGGGTGGTAGTGGGGATCGCGCTGGGCGCGGCTTATCTGATCTGGCTCTATCAGCGGACCATGCTGGGCGA
>CAYSBM010000549.1:0-2317 GCA_964429095.1 uncultured Solibacteraceae bacterium
GGCGATTTCGGGCAGTGGGTTGACCTTATCCTGCCAGGTCTCAAGCGCCTGCGAGGGCTTCATCAGCAACCGCCCCTGGCTGTCGCGGCCGTAGTGTTGGTCGTAGAAGGTCAAAATCTCGTTGGCGAAGGGAATCACCGTGCGCGCCAGGAAACGCTTATCTTGGGAATACTCGCACCAGTCCAACATCATGACCGCCAATTCGAGCGCGCCGGTGAAGTAGTAGCGGATATAGGTATTCTCCACGTAGGAGACCGGCTTTCCATCGCGTTTCCAGCCGTAATTGAAATCGGCGTAAGTGCCCCAGAAGTGCATGGTCTCCGGGAAAAATACGCCGTCGTGCTGGAAATAGATGCGCGTTCGGGCCCGAGCCAGCTTGAGCGCATCCAGATACATTTTGAAGAGCGGCTGCATCATCTCGAGGTCGCCGGAAGCCAACATGGGCCAGTAAATCAAACGCGTGTTTTGAAACCAGTAAGGACCACCCCAGCGACGGTAATCGGCGTCATACTCCTCGTTGGGCTCACGGGCGTCCACGGTGAAGATCGAGCCGTTGAACTTGACCGGCGAGGGCCCGCGCGCGGCGCAGGCGGTGATGAAGCGTTGCAGGGCGTAGCCGCGGCTTGCGGCCTCGGCCTCCGGCGCACCGGTGGCGCGGATATAGCTGCGCGCCCAGAAATCGCTCCACCACTTGCGGTGCGCGGTGCGAGCCGCTTCGACCGGCGTGCGGGAGGTTTCGGAAATCAGGCGGCGCAGATCCTGGACCCAGACCTCGGCAGTCTGCGTCTGGCGGCAGAGCACCGGGATAACCAAGGTGTGACGCCGCGCGGGGGAGGCACTGCGCAACACAGGACCCGGCGCCTTAATCAGGCCCTGACCCGTCAGAGCACCACCAAAGGTCCGGTGCAAGAGCGGGTCCGGGAGCTCCGCAATGAGGCTTTCCAATCCCTGGCGTTTCATGATAGCCGGCCATGGAGAGGTTTCGTTGCGATGAAACCAGATCACGTACTTGGAGTCGGCAACCATGGTGTCGGCGGGCGTGACGATGGGGTCCGGCCCCCGGTCCAGCCCGTAAGCGCTGTGCGTTTCGCGCCCGGCGAGCGTCCGGGGAGCGGTACGCCACAATTCCAGCCGCGCTTCCATGCGGAAAGCTTGTTTGCCGGCGGCCTCCACACGAATGAGCGGGGCGTGGGCGTCCACCCAGGCGACTAAGTGAACGGGGGCGTTCTTGGGGCCCGCCTCGATCTCAATTTCGCCTTCCTTGAGCCGCAGCCTCTGGCGGAACGGCATGCCCTTGAGGAAGGGGTTAGGGGTGAGCTTCACCCGCACGCGGCCCAGCTTGAGTAGCCGGGTGTCGCTGGACCAGGCGTCGGTCTTGGAGATATAGAAGAGCAGGTCGCCGCCCTGCTCCACCCAGAGATTCAAGCCGATGTCGCCGTTGCCGAGCGGCATCGAGCCGGAAGAGTCGCGGCTGGGGGCATCCCACATCACATCGTAAGATTGGGAGCGGGCGGACGCCACCGCCAGTAACAAGAGACAAAGGTAATGCTTTCCGGAACGGCTGCACATAGTTTCTTACGGCGGCGCCTCGACGGCCTCACTTCTTGCTGGAATAGGTGATGCTCACCTTGTTCCCACCGGGTGAGGCTGCGTAGTGGACGCTGAGCATACGCTTGCCGTCGGCGTCTTGCGCCGTCAGGGCGCCGGCGCCGCTGCGCGTAACCTCCATGCCGTTTGACTTCAACTCATTCTCGTAATAGTCCAGGACCTGTTCGAGCGAATCGCTGGTGGAGAAAAAACCCATGCCGGAGGTCCCGTTGGAATCCTGACCACCGGCAGCAGCTTGCACGGCGGCTCCGGGATAAGCAGGCACCCAGTCCGGCGGATTCCACTTGCCGCCGACAGTATAGCTGCCCTCCTTGGTCTTCATAGATAGCAGGCCGCCGGGGCCTTCGCCGCCGTCGACTGTCAGTTCCTCGCCGGCGGCGCCGAGCCTTAAGCTCCTGCGGTTTTTCTTTAGCCCGTCCGCAGGCAGCCCCGCGGGCTTCGCTTTCTTGGCCACCAAAAGGCCGGTCGCCACCACAGCCAGCACGCCCAGAACAACCAGCACGCCGCAACCTCCCAGGATCCAGAGCCAGGGGCTGGTCTTTCTTGGGGGCCCAGGAGCCACTTGCCCGGGCGGCGGGGGAACCGGAGGATACGGCGTCGACATAGCAATCACCTCCTGCCCCCCGATTATATTCGATACACGCCGCGAAGGTGGCTTCTTGCAGGCCGCACTGTCGGTAGCAGGTGAGTGGTCCGGTTGTATTAGCAA
>CAYSBM010000549.1:2327-2559 GCA_964429095.1 uncultured Solibacteraceae bacterium
TCATAGATAGCAGGCCGCCGGGGCCTTCGCCGCCTTCGACTGTCAGTTCCTCGCCGTCCTCGCCTTTCATTAAGATCCTGCCTTTTTTGACATCTTCAAAATTCAAAGTGACGGATTTCCCGGTCTTCTTATCCCGGACGCGCACAATGCCGCGCCCTTCGTCCACTTCGAGCACTTCCACGTCCGGATTCAGCGCGCCCATCATCTTCCTGACCTCGACCGCCCGGTTTTT
>CAYSBM010000550.1:0-2552 GCA_964429095.1 uncultured Solibacteraceae bacterium
GGGGCTTGTTGTCCGGCCCGGGGCCATGTTGCTCCCGGGGCGTCATACTCCTGTGGGATCTCTCGCGGTGCAGTGCGTCTTGGCCTCGTTACTGACGCTTACTGGCCGTTACAGCGACCTGCTCGACTATGTTATATTTGCAGTCTTACTTTTTTACATCCTGACAATTGCGGGGCTGCTGGTGCTGCGGCGTACGAGGCCCGCCCTGGAGCGGCCATACCGTGCGATTGGGTATCCGTTCCTGCCTCTGGTCTACATTGCAGCCGCCGGGGTCATCGAGGTATTGTTGTTGCTCTATAAACCGGACTACACGTGGCCCGGGCTCCTGCTGGTGTTGATAGGCGTCCCGGTGTATTTGTTGTGGCGCAGAAGAGAGGTCCGATCATCATGAGTCTGTTTGCGCGGAAACCCATCGAACGCATCCTGGAAGAATCCGAGGGAGGCGCACACACGCTGAAGCGTACCCTGGGGCCGGCCAGCCTGGTGATGCTCGGCATTGGCGCGATCATCGGCGCCGGCCTGTTCTCTTTGACCGGCATTGCCGCGGCTGAGAATGCCGGACCCGCCATCGCGATTTCGTTCCTGGTGGCCGCTCTGGGCTGTGCCTTTGCGGGCATGTGCTACAGCGAATTCGCCACCATGATCCCCATTGCGGGCAGCGCCTATACCTACGCGTACTCCACCATGGGAGAACTGCTGGCCTGGATCATCGGTTGGGACTTGGTGCTGGAATACGCTGTCGGCGCGGCTACGGTGTCCATCAGTTGGTCGGCCTACGTCGTCAGCTTGTTGCACGATTTCGGGATTGTGTTGCCGGCGCAACTGGTGGCCTCCCCATGGCAGCCCATGAAGCTGGCTAACGGACAAACTATTTACGGCGTCATCAACCTGCCTGCGGTGCTGATCGTAGTGCTGATCTCTTTGCTGCTGATGCGTGGCATCAAGGAGTCTGCCAGCGTGAACGCCGTGATTGTGGTGATCAAGGTGGCCGTCGTGCTGGTGTTCATCGCCGTGGGCGTCTGGTACATCAAGCCCGCCAACTACACGCCGTTTATTCCGCCCAACACCGGCGTCTTCGGCGAGTACGGCTGGAGCGGCATTATGCGTGCGGCGGGAGTGATCTTTTTCGCCTACATCGGTTTTGACGCGGTCTCGACCGCCGCCCAAGAGGCCAGGAAGCCCCAACGGGACATGCCGATAGGGATCATTGGCTCGCTGGTGATCTGCACCTTACTCTATGTGCTTTTCGCTTTGGTGCTGACCGGCCTGGTCCACTACACGAATTTTCGCGGGGTGGCGGCGCCGGTGGCGCTGGCCATCGAGCAGACGCCGTTTGGCTGGCTGAAGATGGCCGTCAAACTGGCCATTATCGCCGGCTTCACCTCCGTGATTCTGGTGATGCTGCTCGGCCAGTCGCGCGTATTTTACTCCATGTCACGGGATGGCCTTCTGCCCCGGCTTTTTTCGGACGTGCATCCAAGGTTCCGGACGCCCTGGCGCTCGAACCTCCTCTTTATGGTCTTCGTGAGCCTGTTTTCAGCCTTCTCGCCCATCTCCGTGGTCGGCCACATGACCAGCATCGGAACGTTATTCGCCTTCGTAATCGTTTGTGCGGGCATCATGGTGATGCGCAAGACGCGGCCTGACCTGCGCCGTCCGTTCCGCACGCCGCTGGTGCCCTTGGTTCCCATCCTCGGCATTCTGGTCTGCTTCTCGATGATGTATTCGCTGGGTTGGGAGAACTGGTCCCGGCTGTTCATCTGGCTGGCTATCGGGCTCTGTATCTACTTCGGCTATAGCCGGAAACACAGCCGGCTGCGGATCAGCAACCTCTCACAAGCAGCTTCGACGGATGGACGCGGCTAGCTCCTCCGAGACAGGCACGATGTCATAAACGGCTCGAAACGGCAGTGTGATCCGGCGCTCAAGCTCCAAGGGTTGGCGCCGCAGAAACGCCACCGTGGCGCCACGCACCTCTTCGGTCTGGAGCCGGTTCACGCTTTCGCCGACGATGTAGTAGTGGTCTGTCCGAAGCAGGCCTCGCACCCAATCCTTGAGCCGCACCAAGCGTGACGGCTGGGATTCTCCCGCACGGTAAAAACGCCCCTCGCTCGTCGAGGAACAGCAGATCACCCATTCTCCGTCGTAGCGCCGAGGACTGTGGGGGCAGCAGAGCGATCCGACGACATCGTCGCCGAAGGCCAGATCGAACAGCACTCCCGATCCCGAGGTGAGCGTCGACTTCCAAGCGCGCGATTCAGTACTCCGCCCGAAGCAGGTCGCATAAAGCGAGCAGTCCTCACCGCTGCGGAATTGCTGCCGCCGGCAAATCCGGCCGGTCTGGTCAATCCACAAGACGCTGTCCAACAGCGATGAAATGGCGATATATTCCGAGCCGGGCCACAGTATGTCGTGTGGGTCGACTAAGCCAGGAACCCAGAACCTGTTGCGCACCCCACGGGCATCGTAATGGACGATAACAGTCCCGGTGTCGGTTTGCGATGGCGCCCATAGCATACGGACAAGCTCCCGGTTGGACGCGGACATTCCGG
>CAYSBM010000551.1:0-2549 GCA_964429095.1 uncultured Solibacteraceae bacterium
GCTTGGGCGCTGAGCGATGCCAGGTCCAATCGCACGCTCACCGGAGTGTTGGCGGCGATTTCACTGCCCCCGCCGGCCTCCACCGCAAGCCGCACTGCACCGGTTGCGCACAACGGTCCCAGCAATATTGCCGCCAGGATGGAACGCTTTGCGTCCAATGTGCCAGAACGCCACGATCTAGCGAAGTATGACATGTGACAATCAGGGGAACGCCTTGTTGTGTATTTGGTATGCAACTCCAATCTGGGCGCAAGGCGTAATCCACGCTTCAGCGCCGCAGACGTCTTAGTATAACAACTCCTGTTTGTGGCCAAACGTCCGTGCCACATGCGTTATGCTGGATCTCGGACCGTTGTAGACCCGCAGCGTTGAATCTGATGTGAGAAAAGGCAGGAAGGCGGCTGTAATGGCTTCTGCTGCATGTTCTGATTAACGTGAAAAGCAATCTGTCATATGGTGCGCCCGGCTCATCCCGGCTTGAGGTTGACGGTGGCATCGAGCAAGCCTCGCTTCCGCTGTTTCAGATGGCGCGATGGGAGACTTTCGACATGCTCCGGGCGCTGGCGATGGTTTTCGTTTTTTTGTACCATTACGCCGGATTCCTCAGCCCCTTGACGCAGGGAGCGCCGTGGTTGGATGCGCTGGAAGAGTTGGTGCTGAGGTTGGGCAGCATCGGAACCAATCTGTTCTTGCTCTTGGCGGGATTGTTTGTCGCCCGCAGCGTGGCCAGAGACAACTTCCGGTATGGGGCGTTTCTCGCCCGGCGGGTTATTCGGATTTATCCACCGTACTTGCTGGTGGTTGTCGCCGCATTGCTATTTTGGCTGGTGTTCCCTGGGTTTGCCAGGTTCCCCCATGGCGGTCCCCCCTTATGTGTATTTTGGGAGACCGAATGTCTCCTGGACATTGAGCTGGATCATGGAGGCATACGTCGTGCTCCCCTTGCCGCTCTGCACGCTCCGGAGGCTGGTCGAACGTGCCGGGTGGCGCATAGGGATTTTATGCGGTGTGTTGTTGGTTTATGTCGTCCTGGCTTGCTTCACATCTCTGGGCAGCCCTCGCATCGGTGATCTTCTGGCGGGTTGCGTCATTTTTGAACTGGTCACGATCGCGCCGGTGGATTACGCGAGCCACCGTCGTATGAAGCGAATGCTGCTGTTCGGGGGGACTGCGCTGCTGTCGCGGGTCGCGGTTCAGCTCACAGGCGTTTGGGGGATGCACGAGCCGGTCAGACGCATTCTCTTTACCTCTCTTGGGTTGTGTGGGCTCAGCCTTCTGGCTGTGGCTGCCTTTATCGCTCAACTGCTTTACCCGCAGCATTATTATCAGTTTCCTTGGAATCCCATCCGGCAATTGGGGCGGATTGGTTTCTCTTTCTATCTGCTTCACGGACCGGTCACCAAGCTCTTCGCCTTCCAGGTGTTGTACCCCTTGCCGCAGCTCTGGGACACGCCGTATGCCGGCTGGCTGGTGATGCCGGTGTGCTTTTTGGCGGCAGTGGCTGCCTCGGCTGCCTTGTTTTTCTGGATTGAACGGCCCCTGCAACGGTTAGGAAAAGCCTTCTTCTGAGCCCTCCCGTGCCCTTGGGCGGCGTTCGGGGCGTGGTGAATCGCTGGGGGGCAGTGTTTCTGGTGCGGACGAGAGGACTTGAACCTCCACTCCCTTGCGGGAACTGGAACCTAAATCCAGCGCGTCTGCCAATTTCGCCACGTCCGCCTGTGGTGAGGCCCAGCCATGATTCTAGCATCTGCCGCTATGGACTTTGGGGCGGCCATCAGTCGGCTGCCGCGGCCATGGCGCGCTGTTGCCGCCTGGGTAAACGATGCAGGCAGCTAATGCGCGGCGATGACGCACCACAGGCGCAAGGCGTCGCGTGCAGCTCGGCCGCCAGACCGGTCGCCAGGCGCAGCAGGGGGTATTCCAACTGCACCAGGGAAGTGTAGATTATCTCACCGCCCGTGACTGCCGGTTGGAATTCCACCAAACCCTCCTGGCTGCAAATGTGCAACCCCTCGTGCGCCTCACATTCGATGGCCAACAGTTCGCCGCCCAAACCACGCAACTGTTCAAACAGAGGCACTTGGAAAATCTCCCAGAACAAGTCGCGGTCGGCCTGCCGCAACAGCCCGTGCTCCATTCCCGTGAATGCCACCACCGCGTGCGTGAGCGGCGGCGCCTCGATGCGCCCATCCCGGATGGCCAGGGCCAGGGTCCGCAGCACTCCTACTGGACCGGCGACCGCGTTGGGGCGGAAGCGTCTGAGCTCCCTGCTCCAGTTGTTAACGAACACCCGCACATGGCGGCTTTCCTGAAAACCAGGGAAAAGCACCGCGATCCGGGCCGGCGCCTCCAGCGGATAGCACAAGGGGCGGGGCTCCGGGCGGCGGCCGGCCGGATTGCGGAGCGCATCAAAATCCTTCAGGAAGTCGGACATCTCAGAGCGAGGCAGTTGCGCCAGCACCTGCTTCAGCCCACCGTTAGCATGGATGTCAGACGGGCAGGTGATGCCCATCCGCTGAAAGTAGGGCTTGTAATAAGCGGTCCGCAAT
>CAYSBM010000552.1:0-2546 GCA_964429095.1 uncultured Solibacteraceae bacterium
TCCACCAGCTCCCGACGCTCATCACCCTCCGGATGAAAGCGCCTCCGAACACGTTTCCTCCGATGTTGCTATGTTCCTGGTGGGGCCACCCGCCAATCGGGAGCGGCGCTTCCCCAGGGAGAGATTCATTGTGCCACGGCAGAATCTCCACAAGAATAGGCCGGCGGGTTGAAAGCTGAACGCAACTCGAGCAGCTAGTACTACGACTACCGGAGGAGACCGCCCGGCCTGCAATGGTATAGTTTCTGTTTAGGTTTGGAAAGCCATGTTGGAAAGACGTGTTTTTGGGGGACTCTTACTGCTGACGCTGGCTGGAGGCCTTTGCTCCGGCGCGGTGCTGGATCTGAGTCAGGCGGTGGTTTCGGCTCCAGACACCTTTACGGGTTTGGAAAGGAAGGCCGTGGAGGTGTTGCTCGAGGAGGTTGAGAAGCGCAGCCAGATACGATGGCCGCTCGGGGCATCCGGCGTGGCGGTCATCGAACTCCGGCTGGGAAGCGGCGCCGCCGAAGGCTACAGTATCTCGACACGGACGGCGGAGCATCCATCCGTCGTCGTTTCCGGCAATGACGCGCGAGGATTGTTATATGGAGTGGGCCACCTCTTACGAAAGCTGGAGATGACTCGTGGGCGGGTGGCGCTCGCCGAACCGCTCCATGTCACCACCGCGCCACGATACCCGTTACGCGGCCACCAGCTCGGATACCGGCCCAAAACCAATTCCTACGACGCCTGGACGGTGGCCATGTGGGACCACTACATCCGCGACTTGGCCATTTTCGGGGCTAACGCCATCGAACTGCTGCCGCCCCGGACCGACGACGACGCCGACAGCCCGCACTTTCCGCTGCCGCAGATGCGGATGATGGCCGAAATGTCGCGCATCGCCAGCGAATACGGAATGGCAGTGTGGGTTTGGTATCCGGCGCTAGACAAGGATTACTCGGACCCGGCTACCGTCGAGGCGGCGCTGACGGAATGGGGCGAGGTGTTCCGGAATGTGCCGCGCATCGACGCGGTGTTCGTTCCCGGTGGCGATCCTGGACACACGCGGCCGAAGTACATGATGGCGCTGCTCGAAAAGCAGACCGCCAACTTGCGCAAGTACCATCCCAGGGCGCAGATGTGGATGTCCCCGCAGGGTTTCACCAAAGAGTGGATGGATGAGTTTTACGGCATCATGAATCAACAGCAGCCGGCGTGGCTGGCTGGCGTGGTTCATGGTCCTCAAGTGCCCGTAGACATTTACACGCTGCGGGAGCGGATTCCAAAAAAGTACCCCATCCGCAATTATCCGGATATAACGCACAGCCGCCAGTGCCAGTTCCCGGTGCCCGATTGGGACGTGGCGCACGCCATGACCATCGCGCGCGAAGGCGTGAATCCCCGGCCGCGCGGCATGGCCGCCATTTTCCGCTATTCGCAGCCGCCGACCATCGGCTTCATCACCTACTCGGAGGGCTGCAACGACGACGTAAACAAAGCGCTGTGGAGCGCGCTGGGCTGGAACCCGGATGCGGATGTGGTGGAGATCCTGCGGGATTACGCCCGTTACTATATCAATCCTGCCTGGGCGGATGCGTACGCCCAGGCTTTGTTAGCGCTGGAAAACAACTGGCGGGCGCCGTTGGTGGACAACGCGGGAGTCGACACCACCTGGGCTCAGTTCCACGCCATGGAACTCGCGGCCCGGCCGCAGGATCTTCTTAACTGGCGCTTCCAGCAGGGACTCTACCGCGCCTACTACGACGCCTACACGCAGAACCGATTGATTTACGAAACGGAACTGGAACGCCGGGCCATGGACCATTTGCGCGCGGCGGGCGAGACCGGCTCACTAGTGGCGCTCAAGCGGGCCGAGGCGGCCTTAGACGAAGCCCTGACAACACGCATCGCCCCGGACTTGCGCGCGCGCGTCTACGAACTGGCCGAGGCTCTCTACCAGAGCATTCGCATGCAACTGAGCGTCGTCCGGTACAAGGCCATCGATGTCGGCCGCGGCGCGAACCTGGACACGGTGGAATTCCCGTTGAACAACCGCGAGTGGTTGAAGGCCCGGTTCGCGGACATCCGCTCCCGCGCTCAGGAGAGCGAGCGGCTGGCTGGCATCCGGGAAATCGTCGACTGGACCAACCCCGGACCGGGCGGCTTCTACGACGATCTCGGCAAAGTGAACGCGCAGCCGCACCTGGTGCGCGGCGCCGGTTTCGAGAAGGACCCGCAGTTCTGGCGCTCGTCTCTGCTGGGTTTCGCCGCCGTGCCCGGAGGACGTATTTCCTCGATGGATTACGCCGAAGCGCTGC
The DNA here is from genome assembly GCA_964429095.1 of uncultured Solibacteraceae bacterium. Classification (GTDB taxonomy): domain Bacteria; phylum Acidobacteriota; class Terriglobia; order Bryobacterales; family Bryobacteraceae; genus JAJFUV01. Next base: position 2,301 of record CAYSBM010000552.1, read on the forward strand.
ACGAGCAGCCGCTCGAAATGCACTACACGAACCTGGACCGGAAGGCGCTATACAAAGTCCGCGTGGTTTACTCGGGTGACATGGCGCGCGAGGTGAGAATGCTAGCCGATAGCATCGAAGTCCATCCGTTTATTAAGAAACCCGTTCCGGTGCGGCCTTTGGAGTTCGATATTCCGGCTCTAGCTTCCGTGGACGGCGAGCTCACGCTGCGCTGGTACAGGCGGCCAGGGCTGGGTGGCAATGGGC
>CAYSBM010000553.1:0-2537 GCA_964429095.1 uncultured Solibacteraceae bacterium
GCAGTCCGAGCGCTGCCTGCCGCGGACGCGGATCTCCAACCTCGCCGAGGAAGAAGCCTGCCGCTAGATCTACATCGACACCATTGATGAAGTGAGGGTCTGCTACGACTTTCTGGCCGCGATCAATTGCGATAACGTCGGCACCCTGACGGTCGCAGCGCCCCGCATGCTCAACGCCAAGCGGATGAAGAAAGGAAAAGTGCCTTTCTACGACTACAAGGTGCTGGATCTTGCACCTAAGGCAGAAGGCGGGACTGGGGAGGGTGCCGGCTCACACGCGTCACCGCGCACGCATCTTCGCCGCGGGCACGTCCGCCGGCTGGGCGAGAAGTTCGGAAACAAAGTGCTGTGGATCAATGCGACGATGGTCAACCCACAGCGCGTTGGGGAGAAAGAATCTGTACCTGTAAAAACATACAGGGTGCGCGCCTAGCCGCTATAGAGACTGTCTGCAAAAGCAGCCCAGTCGGTGTCTTGAGCCCGTGAAGGACCCTTAAGCCGCCAGAGGTTGAGTGGCGCGATACAGCGCCCCTTGCGCGGCCAACTTCAGCGGCGCGAGGACCTCACGGAAGTGAGGATTGCTCAACATGACCAGGCACGGTTTGCTATCCAACCGTCTTTGCCGCGTCAGGCGCGCAGGCGCCTGCTGCAGCTCTTGCTGAAGGCGGGCCAGTCGCTTCCGGGTTGCGAAGCCCCCGACAACCGCCTCCAGAATCTTCCCGCGAGCTCGTCTTCTTCCAGTCCACTTGACCTGAGAACCTCCCAGGTCTTCGCGTAAGCGCGTGGCGATGTTTCTGCTGGCGTGAACGTCCGCGTGTTCTTTCTGCCCGCAATGCAGGCACTTGAAGACCTCGCCCTTGCGGTTACGCTTGTCCACGTAACCGCACAGGCGGCAGGTCTGACTGCTGTAAGCCGGCTCCACTTCCGTCCAGCGAAAGCCGTACTGCATCGAATACGTCTCCAGCGCCTCCTTGAAGACGCGCCGGCCGAAATTCTGCACCAGACGATTCATGCGCCGGGAGAGCTGGGGCGAGCGGAAATCCAGCCGCTCCACCGCCACTTCGCTCGGCCGGTGGCGCAAGAGCACCTGACGCAAGGTGCGCCTCACCTCATTGTCGAGAAAGCCGCGCATGCGCCGCACCAACGCATCGTAACGGGGACTGCGCACCTTCAAGCCCTGGCGCTGACGATTGGCGGCCAGCGTGCTGATTTGCCGATCCAGCGCGATCAGCCGCGGCAGCACATGCTGGCCCAGCAGATCCCCTTCCGATGAGGCCAGCAGATGTTTCAGCCCCACGTCCAGCCCCAGGATGTCGAGCCCGGGCACATACGGCGTCGGCGCGACATCCTTGATGAGCCCGACCCACAGCGTGCCCGTCTCATCCAGATTCAGCTGAGAAAAGGCCTTCTCCTCGCCCGCCAGCCCATCAAACCAGCGATTGTCCCGGATAGGTAGCAGGACGGGCTTGTTGCGCGTGAGCGTGGCCACCTTGAGCCAGCGCGAAAAGGTCTTTGTGGTGGTGCAATGCACGACCTGCGCCACCTTCTCGTCCAGCGCCAGGTTGATGCGGGCCAGACGGGGCTTGCGCAGGCGCTGGAACACCTGGCGCATGAGGTTGCGCGCCAACCGCAGCGTCGAGGCAGGCACCGGCACGCCGGCCATCTCGACGGCAGGCCGATACCAGGCCTTGTACTTGTTCAGGTAGAGCAGCGTTTTTTGCGTGTCGGCATCGAGCGAGGAGTGGCGCACGAGCGACTTGAAGTGGTTGGCGCAGTTGCCGAGATAACCCGTGAGCTGCCCGACGACCTGGTACTGACAGGTCTGCACATAGCGGGCGGAGAGCCGGGAGGGAAGCCGCAGCGTCGCGTTGCGATTGAGCTTGCCCGCAGTGAAGAACAGTCGCCATTGTGCCGCGCCCAGACGAACGGCCGTGTGGCGGTATTCCTTGAATACCGCGCGCACTTGCGCCCGTTTGCCTGCGTTCGCAGGGGTCTGGTAGAGGCCCGTCTTCAACATAGATTAATTATAGCTTTATTGGTGTATACTGTAAAGACTTGTTTCGCAAACTGACTCCAAGCAAGGTCCAGTAAACTTCGCGCGTAAAACCTTGCAAACTAAAACAGAAATTCTTTGCTACACGACGCCACTTTGCGAACCAGGCGAAGAATCGCTCCACTTTCCAGCGCAAAGGCATGGGCTGGAAAATCGTGCCCTTGGGCAGTGCGGGCGAGGAGGCGTCGATGTGGACACCGAAGGTCTGCGCGAAGGCTTGAAGCGGCTTGCCGCGGTAGGCTTTATCGCCAAGCAGGGTCGTCAGGCTGGGATGTGTTCGCGTTACGGCCGGCAAAAGCGCCTGTGCGCCGACGGTATCGGGCCGGTTTGCGGGCAGGACGCAGGCTCCGAGAACGGCGCTGTGTTTGCTGATCAGGACGTGAAGACTGTGGCCGGTGGCGCGTTTATAGCCTGAGGGTGCTGCATGCGCGCCGCCGAACGCGCTTTCGATGAAGGTCGAATCGATCAGGCCGACAGAGGGTTC
>CAYSBM010000554.1:0-2533 GCA_964429095.1 uncultured Solibacteraceae bacterium
CTGAACGCCCTGGTTGCGCTGCCGCTTTTTCATTTTTTGGACAAATTGAAGGAAACTGGTTGATGGGAGTTCTTTTCACGTGAGCGTGGATTACAACGAGCGCGAACGGGAAGAGGCGCCCCAGCAGAGACAGCTCCGGGACGACCTGAAGTTCGCCACGGGCAGGATTGCCTTTTTTCAGTACCTGGTAGTGGCCGTTTTTCTCTTTCTGATTTCCGGGTTTTGGAATCTACAGATACAGAATCCAGCCCTCTATAGCGAGCAAGCCGAACGCAACCGCATCAAGGCGCTGCCCGTGCTCGCCCCCCGGGGCAAGATTCTGGACCGCGACGGCCGCGTGATCGTCGACAACCATTCCTCGTTCAGCCTGATCCTGTCGCGCGAGAACCTGAAGCCCGAGCACCTGCCGGCCATTGCCGAAGGATTGCACCTGGACCCGGATGAGCTCACCGCGCGGCTGAAGCGGTTTCAGAACCGGCCGCGGTATGAACCCATCATCATTAAGGAGGAGCTGACCGCGGGCGAACTGGCTTTTGTGGAGGCTCACCGCGACGCGGAGACTTTCCCCGAAATGGAGTTGATCCACGCGCAGCGCCGCCTCTATCCGCGCGACGGGTTGGCGGCGCATGTAATCGGCTATGTGGGCGAGGTAAGTGAAAGCGAATTGAACTCGCCGGATTTCGCCAAGTATGAGCAAGGCGACGTGGTGGGCAAGGTGGGCATTGAGCGCCAGTACAACGACATTCTCATGGGAATTGATGGCCAGCGCCGTGTGGTGGTGGACAACCGGGGCCGCGAGCGGCAGCTTATCGGCATGAAGGAGGCGGTTCCAGGGAAGAATCTGCAACTCACTATCGATCTGGATCTGCAAGCGGTGGCGGAACTGGCCATGGAGAACCGCAAGGGCGCCGTGGTCGCCCTGGATCCGCGCAACGGCGAAGTGCTGGCCATGGTGAGCCGGTCTGCTTTCGACCCCAACAAGTTCGCCGGCCGCATCCGCTCCAAGGATTGGAAGGAATTAGTCAGCAATCCGGACAACCCGTTGCTGAACCGCGCCATACAGGCCCAACTGGCGCCCGGCTCCACTTTCAAACCCTTGGTGGCGCTAGCGGCCTTGGAGAGCGGCGCGATCGACGATGAATTCACCGTGCATTGCCCGGGCGGGGCCACTTTTTATGGGCGGTATTTCAAGTGCCACAAGAAGGGCGGCCACGGGACAGTGGATGTGCACCGGGGCATTGTGCAGAGCTGTGACGTCTTCTTTTATAACGCCGGTAACCGCGCCGGCAGTGCCAAGATCGCAGCGTACGCGGAAATGGCGGGACTGGGGCTCAAGACAGGCAGCGCCCATCCCCATGATGCTGAGGGAGTGGTGCCATCTTCGAAGTGGAAGATCCGCACCCGGCGCGAAAAGTGGTACGCGGGGGAAACGATTTCAGTGGCCATCGGCCAAGGCGCGCTGACCGTAACCCCGCTCCAGCTTGCCTATGCCATCGGGGGGCTCGCGGCGGGCGGAGTTTGGTGTACCCCGCACTTGGTCAAAGAGTCTGCCCGTCCGGAAAAAACGCGCCGCGAGCAACTGAACCTGGAACATGTCGCCAAGGTTATCGACGGCATGTTCGGCGTGGTCAACGAAGGCGGGACGGGAACTTCGGCGCGGATCCCGGGAATTGAAGTTTGTGGAAAGACCGGAACCGCACAATTGGCTTCCAACGAGTTCGTTAAGGCCGCTAAAGCGGGCGAGGAATTCAAGGATAACGCTTGGTTTGTAGGATTCGCGCCGCGTGTCAATCCCGAAATTGTGGTGGTGGCGCTGTGGGAACAAGGGGCGCACGGCAACCTGGCGGCGCCCATTGTCAGGGATGTGATCAAGGCTTATTTCGACAAGAAGGCGCGCCTGGCGCCGCCCAAACCGCTGGTGGCGGGTTTGCCTCTGGCGCCTGTGCCCCGGCTGCCAGGCCCGCCTGAACAGGCAAGGTGAACCGAAGATGGCGCGTTACCGCTCTTTGCGCGATTTCGACTGGCCGCTTCTGGCGCTGGCGCTGATAGTGTGCGCCGTGGGCATCCTCCAAATTTACAGCGCCACCCGGGACACCGGCTGGCGGGATGCGTGGTGGAAGCAGGCGATCGCTGTGGGGCTGGGCTTGATTCTGTTTTATGTGATTTCCTCGATCGACTACCACTCTCTGCTGGGGCAGACGCCGTTGATGTATGGGATTTCCGCCATTACTCTGGCCGGTGTCCTGGTGGCCGGCAAAATGGTTTTTGGCAGCCGGCGGTGGATCCCGCTAGGGGGAGGCTTTCACTTCCAGGTTTCTGAATTCGTTAAGATAGTAATAGTTCTGCTCGTGGCGCGGTACCTTGCGGAGTTAAGAAGCGAGCGGCCCGAGTGGCGCGATCTGTTGAAGCTGGGAGGTTTGGTCGGGCTTCCGATGGCATTGGTATTGCGGCAACCCGATCTGGGCACGTCATTGACCTATGTGCCGATCCTGGCGGCGGGATTGTTTTTAGCGGGTATTCGCTGGCAACATGC
>CAYSBM010000555.1:0-2527 GCA_964429095.1 uncultured Solibacteraceae bacterium
CTTGACGCTCTACGTTCTTTGCCCGCGGATGTTCGCAAGCGAGTCTGTTCCGTTCTCACTGGCATCGGGGAGGCGCGCCCTCCGGTCCGGGGCAGATGGCGGCGGGCGGCTGTGGCGCTGGCTGTGGCTGCGGCGGCTTTGCTGGGGTTCTGGCTGGCCTGGTGGCGGTGGACGCCGTAGGGCGAAAAAAACCTGCAATTCTAACATGTGGCGATTGCGGGAACTGTCAGCTCCCCACAAGCACCGGCAACGATAGGAAAGCAGGCATGCCACAAAGTATGCGCCACCTTCTTTCCCGGAAGATGGATTCCATTGGTTTTGGTGACGGCTGCGGGAGCTGATTCCTTAAGCCATAAACCCCCCTCTTCATATCCCAGATCCCCCCTCTTGGGTGGGTTAATCCCCGCCCGGCGAGTACCGATCTATGGTTTGTCGGCCGCGCAAAATGATCAGTTCGGTGAAAAGGTGTTTCATTGCAGGCGGACCGGAGGGCGCCAGACCGGATTCCACACATCTGGAAACAGGAGGCGTACCGTCCGGCCAGGCGTTGCCCCCCGCGGGTGTTCTGCGCGCCGACCCGCTCGCCGTAGTGCCTGGCCGGGCCGAAGCCGAGCAAGCCTTAGGCGCTATGATCGAGCGTGGAGCGCCGGCTTTTGCCGCCGTATTCATTGTCGATCGCATCCACCTGCTGAACGACTGTTTCGGCTACGCCATCGGCGACCGCCTGCTCAGCGCCTTTCACCAGCGGCTGCGGCGGTGTCTGGCTTCCAGTGACTGCATTTACCGGTGGAGCGGCACCTCGTTTGTGGCCTTGCTCGAACGCCGCCGCTCGCTGGCGCAGGTGCGCGGCGAGTTGGAGCGGGTGGCCGGGGGCGATGCGGAACTGATTGTAAGGATTGGCGACGGTGCTCTAGCCCTGGCTACGACGGCCAGCTGGGCGGTATTCGCGCTTCAGGGAGCCGGTTCGAAAGAATCCATGGTTGGTTGCCTGGACCACTACGTTGCCGCCAATCTGGGCAGCTAATATTCCCTCAATACTCCTCAGCAGGACTGTCGAACAGCCGATAAGCGCAAGTGTGGAACGCCGCGCTGAAGCACGCTTCGAGGTCGACCGTCAGGTGCAGGTGACCTCGCTGGAACATCCGGCTGATAGCTGGACCGCCACCGTTCGCAATCTTTCTGGACGGGGCATGCGGCTGATTGTCCCACAAGCCATCGACCCCGGCTCCCCCATTCGGGTGGACGCCGACAACATCATGTTTCTCGGCGAGGTGTGTTATTGTCATGCGGAAGGTTCCGGCTATGCCATCGGGCTCATGGTCGAGCACGTACTGACCGGTCTGGACGAGCTAGAACGGTTGAATCGCGGCCTGTTTGGCGAACCGGAGCAGGATTCAGCCCGGTCACATCCCAAACTAGCCGATCGCCAGGGTACGCACCCCGCTGATCAACGAAGCGGCCAAGACCAGCAGCAGCCCGAAAAGGAGCACAATGCCAATCAAGTTGGCAGTAGGTCCGCGCCGTAGTTGAGGTTGGATTATCCTGCGCATCCCGGCTCCTCCTACCACTGTTAACGCATCTTGTGCGGGCCGCGTTACAGAAAAGCGCATCGGGCGGAAGATTCGCGCTATCCTGGCTGTGACATGGCCTCGAAGGTTCTGATATGCGGCAGCGCCGGGCAGTTGGGCGTGGAGCTGGTGCGGGAATTCACCGCCCGCGGCTATGAAGTGATGGGTTGGGACCGTCCGGAATTGGACATCACTGACCGGGCGCGGGTCGAACAATGCATTGGCGATCTGGACCCCGCCGTGATCATCAATTCCGCAGCTTACAATCAGGTGGATCTGGCCGAGTCCGAACCCGAGGCGGTTTTTCAGGTCAATGCGCTCGCGGTGCGCAATCTGGCGCTGGCCAGCCGACAGACGGACGCTTTTTTCGTGCACTATTCGACTGACTATGTTTTCGACGGGGCGGCGGGCCGCTGTTACAGCGAAGACGACCGCCCGCACCCGCTTGGCGCATACGCGGTGTCCAAGTATGCCGGGGAACTATACGCGCAAGCTTACCTGGAGACTCCGCTCATCATCCGCACCTCGGGAGTGTTCGGTCCCGGCGGTCTAAAGACGGCGCGCGGCAATTTTGTGGAACTGATGATCCGGCTGGCGGAAAACGGCGAGACGATCCGCGTGGTGGAGGACCATGTGGCCTCGCCGACTTATGCGCCGGCGCTGGCGGCGCGCACCGCGGACTTGGTCGAGCGCAGGCTGACTGGTGTGTTCCACATCGGCGGCGGAACGCCGATCGCCTGGTTTGATTTCGCCCGGATGATCTTCCGGATTTTGGGTATTACGGCTCAACTCAAGCCCACCAACGAGCGCGAATACCGCACCGCCGCGCGGCGGCCTAAGTTCTCGGCGCTGTCCAATCGAAAAATGGAGGAGGCGGGTCTGGCTCCCATGCCCCCGCTGGAGGATGCGCTGAAGGATTATTTCGCCCGGCGGGCCGCCCTTACCGCTCGTCCGAAGGG
>CAYSBM010000556.1:0-2526 GCA_964429095.1 uncultured Solibacteraceae bacterium
CCGGCTGAAGCCTACCGAAGTGGCAAGTCTACCACAAGCGGCGGCGAAAATCACAAACTCCGGAAACAGAAAAACTCCCGGCGGCCGGCGGGACAAACTTACCCGGCCAGCCGGGAGCCTGGAACACAATTCATGCCGCCGTATCGGCGAGCGCCCGAGACTACTTTACATTAATCGTTGAGACGTTGGCTCTCACCCCGTCGACATTCAGGATGATGTTGACATTCCCCTTGCCGGCGAGCGAACGCGGAATCCGCACGTTCACCTGGTCGAGAGCCGCATACTGGCCCTGCGCGGCGTAACCGAGAACGGTTGCCGCCGTGCCTCCGATGGTGGCGGTCACCGACTTGGCGCCGCGAATGCCCGTCCCAAAAAGCAGCAGGATCACGTCGTCGGTTTCCGGTCCGAGGTCAATCGGCGTGGCTGTGCAGGTGTTGGTGCAGGTGAAGATATTCTCGATTTTCTGCACTCCGCCGGAAATCCGGACGGCAACCGCCGCGGGTACGCCCTTGCCATCCGCGTTGGCGGTGAACACGCCCGGCGCTGTGGACATAATCTCGACCGGGATGGAATAGGTCTTGCCCTGGTACGTAGTCACTTTCACCATGGCCGTGCCAGTAGCCGTAGCCGCTGGGACGATGAAGTTGATCTGGTCCGGATGCACGAAATGGATCTGAGCGGCGCGCGTGGAGCCTTTGCTGTCGATGACATCCACCTTTACGTTGCCGAGCGTAGTGGGCAGCGGTGTGGCGGATGCAGTCTGGAGTCTCTCAGCCAGATCGGAGTTGAGCCCGAAAACGCTGGCCCAACTATCAGGCGCGACCGTACCGGCGACATAACCGGCGGCATTCTTGATCACGCCTTCTTCAAGCGCATCCACGATGCCGTTGTTATTATTGTCGGGGAACGGGGTGAGGAAGATCTGGCGGAAATTGTTGCCGTTAAAGTCCTTCACCAGGTTGCCGGAGGAGTCATAAGTGGGCACGCGGCGGTTGAACGCCAGCAATTTTCCGCCGCGGCTCCAGACCAGCGCATCCGAGGTGATAGAGGCGTAGGCGGAGCCATGCGGTGTCAGCCAGGTGGTGGCGCCAAACAGCGGACCGGGCTTGATGCAGATGGCCGCCACGCCGTTATCCGACTGCACAGCGATCGAGTTGCCTGTGGGATGGAAACGCAGGCCGCCGGAGGCGCCCGTGGGAAGGAACGTGGCCTGAATGGGCCGCATGGCCGGATCCGGGCTCTTGTCGGAACCTTTCGGATTCACGATGAACACCTGGACGGTGCCGTCCGGAGCAGTGGCGCGGTAGCCGACCCACTTGGCGTCCAGTGAACCCGCAGTGATGCCGCTGGCAGCGGTCGAGGTGATGCGCCGGATGGTCAGACCCGAGGGTGGTGTCGGATACGTGGTCTTGCTGCCCGAGTTGGAGGTGGTGATGTCAACCGTGTCGGGAACCTCAATGGTAAACAGAGAACTCGTGACGGTCTTCCCATCGGCTTCCACCACATTGCCAATGAAACTGCGGAACTGCCCGCGCGAGCCGACCCAGCGGTCGTCAGCGGCGCGCAGAATGTCGCCCGGCTTCTGCTCGGCGGCCCGCGCCGGCTTGATCAGCAGCGCCGTCCAGCAATCCACTCCCGCCGGATGTTGGGGCACCGGTTCCATATAGCCGATTGTGCGCTGATAGCTGGTCAGCAGGAAATCATCATAGGTGAAGCCGATGCGGTTGCCTTCGGCGGTGTATTCGTGGCGGTGCGTGCCGCCGCGGTGTGCGCCGGGGGTTGTGACATCGGAGGTTACGTCGCGCTTATCGGCGAAGCGTATCTCCCCGCTGCCGTCGGCTTTCACGATGCCGCCGCGGCGGTTGGTGGTCTGATAGTAGACGCCGGTGGCCAGGGCCTCCTCGACAGTTGGGCCATGAATAAAGATGGCTTCGTCGGCCACCGGGCTGAACGATGCCGCGCCAAGGCCGGGCGCCTGCTTAGAGCCCACCGTGTCGCGCAGGAACGGCGGAGCATAGATGATGGTCTCCAGGCCGCTGTACACGCTGACCTTCATAATGCTGTTGCCGTTGCCAATACCGCCGCCGTATGTCTCGCGGGTGTCGACGACCAGAAACCGGTCGTCGCGGGACCAGTTGTCGTTGTTGTCCAGCGCCTTGTTGATCGGCGAGAACGTTAATTGCCACTCGTAAGGCGTGTGGGCTGCGGCCGCCGGGGCGCGGTCAGCCGCCGCCATGAATGTGGTAAGCGCAAGGAGCGCCACCAGAATAACCATACTTCGCATTGAAATCCCCCTTTTGCAGTCACTCCATCTTGCCGTTGCAAGACCACGGTGGGAAGGCGGACACGCGCGTTCAGTGGCTTCGCCGCCTGCCGGAAGAGACTCCTGCTTACGCAAAGACCGGCGCGCATTGCGGCCGCCACCCCCACCCTGGTTGACCATTTCGGAGTCTCTTGACCGGATTGAGCATATCACTACCGCTGGGTGATGTCAAAGGAAGAAATTGCCGTGTCAGCGCCACATGA
>CAYSBM010000557.1:0-2525 GCA_964429095.1 uncultured Solibacteraceae bacterium
GCGGGTTCTGGGTCTGTTGGCCTGAGGGATTTCCGGTGCCTTCCATTGTGGATCGAGCGGTTCTGCGCCCTGGCGAGCGCATACGGGTGTTGGTCGTGGACGATTCGGTGGTGATACGCCGCCTGGTGGCGCATGCTCTCAGCGAGGATCCGGCCATCGAAGTGGCTGGCAGCGCGGCCAACGGCGCGCTGGCGCTGGACCGGATCGCCCAGCTCAATCCGGACGTGGTGACTCTGGACATTGAAATGCCCGTCATGAACGGTCTGGAGGCCCTGCGGCGCATCCGCAAACAGTACCCTCGCCTACGCGTAATCATGTTCAGCACCCTGACCGAGCGGGGCGCGGCGGCCACCTTCGAGGCCTTGGCGCTGGGCGCCGACGATTACGTAACCAAAGCCGCCAACGCCGGTTCTCTGGACCGTTCCATGGAAAACCTGCGCCTGGAATTGGTGCCCAAAATCCGGCAGTTCTTCGCCTTTGCCGGTGACCTTGCCGCAGCGGCGGCTTCCAAACGGCTGGCTCCGGCGGTCTTGCGGCCTGTGGCGCCTGCGGCCATTTACCAGCCTCGCAAGGTGCTGGCCGTGGGCGTCTCCACCGGCGGGCCGACCGCGCTCGCCGAGATCATCCCGAAATTACCTGCCGACTTGCCGGTCCCGGTGTTGGTTGTCCAGCACATGCCGCCGTTGTTCACGCGGCTGCTGGCGGAACGGCTTCAGGCTCATTCCGCAGTGCAAGTGGAGGAGGCTCGCGACGGCATCCCGGTGGAGGCCGGACGAGTGCTCCTCGCTCCCGGCGACTACCATATGCGTGTCCGGCGGGAAGGCGCGAAAGTGGTGGCCAGACTGGACCAGGGGCCCATGGAAAACTCCTGCCGTCCCGCCGTCGACGTCTTGTTCCGTTCGGTGGAAGAGGTCTATGGCGGTGCGGCGCTGGCTGTGGTCCTTACCGGGATGGGACAGGACGGTTTGCGGGGATGCGAACGGCTGAAGGCCAGCCACGCCTGCATCTTGGCGCAAGACGAAGCTTCCAGCGTGGTCTGGGGCATGCCCGGGGCAGTGGTCTCGGCCGGACTGGCCGATATGACCGTAGGACTCAGTGATATGCCCACCGAAATTCTGCGCCGTCTTGGACGGGGGACGTAATTCCGTGACTGGCATGCCCACCCACACCAGTCAAACAAGCCCCGCCTCGGTTGTGACCGGCAATCTTACGGCCGAAAACTACCGTTTCTTGCAGCAGTATGTGTACCAGGAATCCGGCATCGTACTGGATGACGGCAAACAGTACTTGCTTGAGTCCCGCCTGCTGCCGCTCGTGCGGGAACACCACCTGGATTCCCTGAACGACCTTTGCGCTTTGCTTCGCGGCGTCTGCGCAGGCGAGGTTGGCCGTAAGGTGGTCGAAGCCATGACCACCAATGAGACGCTGTTCTTCCGCGACCCGGCTCAGTACGAGGCGCTGCGTACGGTGGCGATACCGGCGCTGCTTGAACAGCGCAGCATTACCCGCACGTTGCGGTTCTGGTCAGCGGCGTCCAGTACGGGCCAGGAGGCCTACAGCTTGGCTATCATGCTCCGGGAGATGGGCTTAAACAATTGGAACATCGACATCTTGGCCAGCGATCTGGCCGCAGGCGTGCTTGAGCGGGCGCGCGCCGGCCGTTACATGCAGATTGAGGTTAACCGGGGCCTGCCTGCGGCTATGTTAGTCAAATATTTCACCCGGGTAGGGCTGGACTGGCAACTGAAAGAGGAGATCCGGCGCATGGTGCGTTTCGAGCGGGTGGATTTGCGCCAGAATTTCACCGGGCTGGGTCCGTTCGACGTCATCTTCTGCCGCAACGTGTTGATTTATTTTGACCTTGCCACCCGCCGCCAAGTGCTTTGGAAGATCCGCCAGTCACTGGCGCCGGGCGGCTACCTGCTGCTCGGGGGGGCCGAAACCACCCTAGGCATCGACGATCAGTTCATCCGCTGCCCAATCGGTTCGGCAGTGCTGTACCAGATGCGCTGAGGAGGCAGGCGCTATGGCTCAGACTTTTCAATTGGACACCTTTCAAGAAGATGTCGCCCGCATCACGGCGGACGTGTTCCAGACCATGCTCGGCGTCGAGGTTCACCCGGACCCGTCGCCTCCCCCGTCCACCCGTTCAGCACAGTTGGTCACCGCAGCCGTATATTTCGCCGGCCAGTGGAAAGGCGCCTTGCTGGTCGAGTGCACCGTGGGCCAGGCTCTTCATTTCACCGCCCGGCTGTTTGGCGCGGGCGTGCCTGAATGTATCAACGACGACGTGCGCGACGCCGCCGGTGAACTGGCTAACATGATTGCTGGCAACCTGAAGTCGGTTCTGCCCGGCGGCGTGAGCCTGTCGATGCCTTCGGTGGTTGAAGGGCAGGACTATACGCTCAAAGTGTGCGGCGGCAATCTCTCGACGCGTCTCCGGTTTCAAAGCCCGCTGGGGGTGTTTTCGGTGATTCTGGTAGAGGTGCTAGCCGAGGCCTAATACAAGAAGAAGCCCCGGATCT
>CAYSBM010000558.1:0-2524 GCA_964429095.1 uncultured Solibacteraceae bacterium
TGTGCGTGTGCCAGTGGTCCGGCGTCGAGATGATCACCGCGTCGATGTTCTTGTCGTCCAGCACGCGGCGGTAATCCTTGACGTATTGAGGTGCGCTGCCTTGCGCTTGCGCGATCATCGGATTGACCTTGGCGTTTACGGCGTCGTCGATGTCGCACAGGGTGGCAATCTTGGCTCCCGCTTCGATGTGCCGCAACGCGACGCCGCGGCCTTGATTGCGGGCGCCGATCAAGGCCACACGGATAGTTTCGTTGGCCCCCATGGCTTTGGGATTAAGGTTTAGAAAGCTTCCTAGGGTTGCTGCGCCGGAGGCGCTCTCAAGAAAACTACGGCGGCTATGAGGAATCATATTTCAGATTTAGTATAGCCGCACAGCGACCTATCATGCTCTAATTTGAAACATGTTCAAGCTCGGTTTGCTGCCCTGCGCGGTACTCGCCGCCGGGGGGCTTTTCGCGGAGGCGCGCCTCGGGCTGATTCCGTTGCTCTGGACTCAAGGCCAGCCGCCGGAAACCATCCGGGCGGCGGTGCGCGAGGTGGCCGAGGGCGGCAACAGGGGTTTCGTCTGGGAGTCGAGGCCGCATCCGGATTACCTGGGGCCTCAATGGTGGAGCGATTTGCGCGTGGCGGTCGGGGAAGCCAGGAAACTGGGATTGGAAGTTTGGATCTTCGACGAGTGGATGTATCCGAGCGGAATTGCTGGTGGCCTGGTAGTGAAGAACAATCCCGATTTCGCCAATCATGTAATTGTCGAGCACTCGAAGATCCTTGACGGCCCCGCGGGAGTGGACCTTGCCGGCCTTCGCCGGAGCGGCGGCGAAGGGGAGCGGCTGGTTTCCATCGCGGCGTTAAAGAAAGACGAGCTCATCCCCTTGGCCGGGGCTGCGGAGTGGAACGCTCCGCCTGGTTCCTGGCGCCTGGTGTGGGTGACCGCCAAGACGCTCGCGCCGAAGGCGGGTTGGCGCATGGACAATATGATCGACGTGCTGAACCCAGCGGCGGTCAGCGAATTCATACGCCTCACGCACGAGGCGACTTGGGAGCATTTCAAGGACGATTTCGGCCGCACCATCAAGGGCTTTTTCAGCGATGAGACCGGGTTCCGCAATGTCACCAGCTACAGCAGCCTGCCAGGCGTTCCAGGTATGCCGTTGCCTTGGTCTCCAGGTTTGGCCGCGTATTTTGAAAGGCGCAAAGGTTATGACGTGCGGCCTTATCTGGCGGCGATGTGGTATGAGGCGGGTGCGCTCAGCCGCCAGGTGCGCAGCGATCTGATGGACGTTTATGCGACGGCCTTCGCTGAGGTGTTTTTCAAGGCCCAACAGCAGTGGTGCCATGCGCACGGGGTGCGTTTGATCGGCCATGTGGTCGAGGACAATCATGCCGACCACCAGTTGGGTTACGGCCCGGGACATTGGTTCCGGGCCATGCAGTATTTCGATGCTCCCGGAATTGATGTGGTGGGCTACCAGGTTACGCCCGGCATGGACTCCGGCTACAATCACTGGACCGCCGGATCGGGCGCCGAGTGGGATCAGGAGTTCTTCCAGTTCGGTTTGCCGTCAATGGCCCGGGGCGCAGCGCTGATCAAGAAGTCGCGCGAGATCTTTTCCGAAGCTTTCGGCGCTTACGGTTGGAGCGAAGGCCTGCGGATGGTGAAGTGGATCGGCGATTGGCACATTGTAAACGGCATTGGCCTAGTCTCTCCTCACGCCTTCACGATGAAATTTCACGATCCGGATTGCCCGCCGCATTTTAATGCCATGGGCGGTAATCCCCAGGCCAGATACTACAAGGATTGGTCCGCATACTTTGGGCGCTGGCAACGGCTGCTCGCATCCACGGATCCCGTCTACGACGCGGCGGTGCTTTACACGGCTGAATCGAGTTGGGTAGGGCCGGCGCAGCCGGCGGCGCCGGTAGTGCGCGCACTGGAGAACCATCAGATCTCCACCGGGGTCCTACCGTACGAAGTGTTCCAACGGGAGGGGAAATTTGAGGACGGACATTGGGTCTACAACGGCCAGCGTTTTCGGGCAGTAGTGCTGCCATACGTGAAGTACGTTCCGGCGGGCGTGCTGGCGCGGTTGAGAGAGTTTGCCAGTAGTGGTGGACTAGTGACCGTGGTCGACCGCTGGCCCGAGGCGTCGGTGGATGGCCGCGGCGATGAAGAGGTCCGCAGAGCAGTGGCGGAACTTCAGAGATCGCGCACAGCACGGCTGGCGCCGCTGCCGGAGGTGGCGGTTTGGGCGGCGCCTGCCGCGCGGGCGGCGTTCCATGTGTCCAACCCCGCACTGATGATATCGCGGCGGGTGGGGCCCTCCGGAACTTGGCTGATCTTGCACAACCGTTCGTTGTCGGCGGTGGTGGAGGCAACAATGACTGTCCGCGATGTGAAGGGCCTGGCGGCGCAGTGGGACCACGAGCACGATCGATACATACAGCTAAAGCAAACTTTGGCGGGCGCATATCCGGTGGTTCAAGTGAGTTTGCAGCCCTACGAAATGACTGCGATTCGAATTGC
>CAYSBM010000559.1:0-2523 GCA_964429095.1 uncultured Solibacteraceae bacterium
ATCGGCTTTGGTCAGGACTAACAGGGCTGTTTCCTCTATTTGCTTGTCGAAGATATAGACCACGTTGTCGCTGAACGGCAGAGGCTCGCCGGCCAAGCGGCGTTTTAGCAAGCGGATGTCGGTAAAGACGGACAGCGTTGTGCGCTTGGCAGGCGCCTGCTTTAACTCCGCTAGCGGTTTCATCACCGTGGCCACCAGATCCGCGCAGGACCCCAGCGATTCGGCAAAAATGACGTGCGGCATGGCCGCGCGTTCCAACTCGTCCAAACGCGCTTCCAAGTCGTCGTATTGGCAGCAGAAGCACCCCCCGGTGACCTCTACCGTGGGTAGCTGCGCAGCAGCGGCGAAAGCCGTATCAACCAGATACCGGCCTTGGTCGTTGGTGACCACGCCCACCCTGGCGCCGCGCGCCATCAGGCGTCTGGCTGCGCCGATGATGGCCGTCGTCTTGCCGCTGCCCAGGAACCCGCCTATCAGATGCAAGTGCATGGCGGCCGCCTATAGATACCGCGCGATTTCCTCCTCCAGTTGTTTGCGGCTGGGAATGATCGAGGAGTACTTCAACTCGCCGTTGATGAGCAGAGCGGGCAGGTTCTTGAGCCCCAGCTTCCTGGCGCGGCGGATGTTATCCCGCTCCACCGTTTTGCGTTCGGCGACATCGACGCGCCCGCCGAAGCTGGCGACTGCTGCCTGGGCCGCACCGAACATATAGCCGCAGGCCGGGCAGGTCGCCGCGTCAATGGTATAGACCTCAACCAGTGGCCGGTCTAGATGCGCGTAGTCTGGCAGCTCAACCGGCCCGGCGTCTTCGGCCGCTACGTAATGGCTCAAAATGTGCCGCACGCTGTCGGGCTCGCGCAGCGCTTGCAAAACGCCGATCACGTTCTCCTGGGGAACGTCGTAGGGCATATCGCATCCGGGAGCAATGATCAGGTTATGATGCTCCACCCGGTCCAGCAGGTCCAACACGTACTTCATGTTGTCCTGCTGCGTACCGTTCAACATGGTCGAGCTGAGCGGGATGTTGCCTCCAATGGCGATGTTGTAGCGGTCGGTGATCAGTTTGGCCTTGGCCAAATCGATGTTTTCGTCGATGCAAATGGAATCCGGAGCGGTCTTGGCCATCTCCTCCAAATTCTTGGTGGCGTCGCCGCACACGAAAAAGGAGGAGAGTACGCCCGCGGCCCGCAGATACGCGAAGATCTCGCGGAAAGAATCACCGAGTAGCGCGGCGAAATGCCGGGGAGAAATCTGCGATACCACAGGGTCGACCACCGCAATCACGTCCATGCCGGTGGCGATGTAGAGCTCCGCCATGCGCCGGTTCACCGCCGTGGTGTAAGAGATGAGCTGCGCAGTGAACTCCGGATTGTCATACATATCCAGAAACAAGTCCGAGCCGCGCAGGTGAGAGGCCAGGGTAAGCGGCCCGCAGATCAGGCCGAACAATGCGGTCTTTCGGCCCACGGCTTCCTTCATGCGGCGCATGACTTCCAGCACCATGGGAAGGCGCCCGTCGCCCGCCTCCGGCAGCTTCGACGGGAGCTCCTCTGCCGCCGCCAGCGGGTGGGCGCCCACCGAGGGCGGCGCTGTCTCGGCCCATACCAGCCCGCAGCCGAGGATCTCGGCTTCCACCTGCAAGTCGAACAGGACCGGCTGGCCGTCGGGCTGATAGTGCCGGTTCACTTCCAGCAGAGAATCGAATAGCTTCGCCGGGTCGGTGAGCACCTCCCGAGCGTTGTAACCCAACAACTTTCCGGCGTGAATGCCGGCAAAAGGCACCCACGGTACGGCGTCCAACTTCTGGTGGCGCAGTGTTGCCAACAGCAATTCCCTGCCAGTCATGATTTGTCCTTTATGATCAGGATGCGGTTCGGAAACCTTAGTTGCATTCGGCCACCAAAGGCCCGGCCAGCTCCTTCAGGAAGAACAAGCGGCCGCGCAAGGTGGGCATGAAGCTGGAGGGGACCCAGCGGTCCGGCCCATAGCGCAGCGTCATCCACAAGCTCATTCCCTGCCACATCATACCCCGGCCCAGCGAGCCGTCCGCGCCGCCGATGATGCGGTCCGCTGCCAGGAACAAGCCGGGTCCAATGGTGTTGGCCCGCGTCGAAACCAACGTAGTGCGGCTCTTGAAGCTGGTGATGGCGTTCTGCTCGATGGTGAGCGGATGAAGCTTAGCGCCCAGCCGGAAGCTTTGCTTTTTCCATTCCTCTTCGGAGGAGAATTCGGCCGCGAAATGGGGTTCCCAGAACGCGATGTGGCAGACGCGCCCGATGCCGAAAATGACGATCAACTCCGCGCCCCCCGCCTTCAGCTCGCCAATGCGTTGCGGGTAGGTGGGCAGCAGATCCCGTGTCGCAAAGAAACGCTGTTTTTCGGGCACCGTGAGCTCGCCCAGCGGCCCGTAGAAAGCCTGTTCCATGGCGTATTGGAACGCGCCTGGATTGGTGGGTGGCAGTGTATTGCCCTCGCCGTCGCTCCACTCATCCATATTGAAACCGTAGACGTGTTCGCAGCCCA
>CAYSBM010000560.1:0-2515 GCA_964429095.1 uncultured Solibacteraceae bacterium
ACTGCGGCTTTTCGCCTTATCCATGCGGGCCGGACTGCAAACGGCTGCACGACTACGCCTACCCGATCCTGATGGGCGGCCCCGACTGGGGTTGGAAGAGCGCCGGTGAATTTCTTAGAGCCGCCGCCGAACAGTCCCACCTGGTGGGCGTGCTGTCGCTGGTAGGCCACGGCAGCCTGCGCGTGGCGGTCGCCGGCCAACGCCAGGGTGCGCTGAGCAAGACGGAGATGGATACGGCCGAACAAGTTCTCAGCGACTGCCTGGGCGAGGGTGCGGCCGGGTTTTCTACCGGCTTGATGTACGCGCCGGGATCCAGCGCGCCTTTTGAAGAACTGGTGCGCCTGTGCAAAGTGGTGGCGCGGCACGGCAAGGTGTACGCCACTCACATGCGCAGCTACGCCTGGCAACTGCTGGAGGCCATCGACGAGCAGCTCGAACTGGCGCGGCAGAGCGGCTGCCGCCTAGAAATCTCGCATTTGCAAGCGGTGGGACGGGCCAACTGGCACAAGCAGGAGCAAGCGCTAGAGAAGATCGAGAAGGCGCGCCACGAGGGTGTGGACGTGGGCTTCGACATCTACCCATATACGGCTGGCAGCACCATGCTGACGCAGTTCCTGCCGCAATCGGCGCTGGACGGGGGCGTGGAAGCAATGACGGCGCAGCTTCAAGATCCCTCCAAACGCAAGCGCCTGGCGGCCGAAGTGCGCCAGATGACCGCGCAGCAATGGTCCGACATATTCATCACCTCGGCCGTTACACCCGCCAACCAGCCGCTGGTGGGCAAGAACATCGCCGAGATCGCGGCCCTGCGCAAACAGGACCCGGTGGAGACGATCTTCGACCTGTTGATCGAAGAGAAGGGCGCCATCATCATCGTGTCCTTCAACCAGAGCGAGGACAATCTGCGCAAGCTGCTCACGCATCCGCTGTGCAGCGTCGGCAGCGACGGTTTCTATGTTCAGGGCCGCCCGCATCCACGGCTCTACGGCACGTTCCCGGCGCTGCTGGGCCAAGTGGTGCGCGAGAAGCGATGGATGAGCCTGGAGCAGGCCGTGCATAAGATCACCGGCCGGCCTGCCGAGCGTTTTGGACTCAAAGACCGGGGACGGATTGCTGCCGGCTGCGCGGCCGACATTACGGTGTTCGATCCCAAAACGGTGATGAGTCCGGCAACCTATGAGAAACCCGAGCAGCCGCCCGTGGGGATCCGCATGGTATGGCGGGACGGGCGCCAGGTGACGCCGGCATGACCGCCACGGTTTGGGCTTATCCCTGGGACCTGGTAGATGAAGGCGTCGCCCGGGCGGCGGACACCATCGCGTCGCTCGGACTGGACGGCGTCCGCGTGGCGGCGGCTTATCACAGCGGAAAGTTTATCTCGCCGCGCAACCCTCGCCGCCGGGTGGTGTTCCCCGAAGGCGGCGTCATCTATTTCCGCCCGCGGGGAAAACGGTTCAAAGGGTTGGCCATCCAGCCTGTTCTCAGCGAACTGGCCAAGCAAGGCGATCCCTTGGAACAACTGGCCACCGAGTGCCGAAAGCGCGGCTTGAGCGTCACCGCCTGGATGGTGCTGGCGCACAATAGCCGCCTGGCGCAGCGTTATCCGGAATACGCCGTGCGCAATGCGTTCGGCGATCGGTATGCGTATTGCCTGTGCCCGGCGCAGGAAGCCACGCGAGAGTACATCCTGGCGCTGATTGAGGAGCTGGTGGACGGCTATGACGCCGGCGCCGTCGAGCTGGAATCGCCCGGTTATCTAGGTTTTCTGCACGGTTACCATCACGAGTTTTATGGCCCGGAAGTGGGCCTGGTGGAGCAATGTTTGCTGGCTCTGTGCTTTTGCCCGGCTTGCGAGCGATTGCTGCGGGATGACGGCATTGATCCAGAGCCTCTCAAAGCCCGTGTTCGCCAGGCGATAGACCGTGGACTGCAAGGGCCTCCGGCGGGCGCCGCCGGGGTGGAGGAATTTTTTCGCGCGGACACCGAACTGTGGGCGCTGGCAGCCAGGCGCGTTGAAACCGTTACGGCGCTGGTCCGCGATATCGCCATGCAGGTTCACCGGCGCGGGAAAAAACTGTACTGCTTCGGCCCGGTGTTTGTTGGTCCGGCGTCACTGGACTGGGTGGAAGGCACTGACGCGCGGCGCATCGGTCCTCTGGTGGACTGCTGGGAGGTGGCGCTCTATTCGCCCGACGCGGAGGAACGCGCCCGCCGTGCACAACGCGCCGCCTCGCTGGGTCTGCCATGCCAGCTCGGTGCGGGGATCAATGCGGGTGCGTCTTGCACGCGAGATGGCGGCGAGTTGGCCTCGTGCGCGTTGGCGGCCAAGCAAGCAGGGTTCCAGCACATCGCCTTTTATAACTATGGCGTTCTGCCCGAGCCGCGTTTGAGCTGGCTGGGCCAGGCGGCGCGCATGTTTAAGTCCTAAGCGCGCACTTCCGCCGCCCGCCGCGCTCTGAACAGTGGCAAAATGGATTCATGTCACAACCAGTAATCCTTGTCGCGAGCGGCGACC
>CAYSBM010000561.1:0-1497 GCA_964429095.1 uncultured Solibacteraceae bacterium
CTTAGTTTATTTCGGCGCCGTGTGAAATACCACGTCGCCGAAGTAACTTTCGGCCCCAGAGTTTGTGTGTTGGGAGTTGATTTGCAGGCGCAGCCCCTTCACAGCGGGCGCGCGGCGGCCGAAGGCGTGGAAGTAATCAACCGCCAGGTTGCGTGTTTCCGTAAGCCAGCGGTTGGTTTCGCCCACCCCGGACCGGCACACGAAAGCCACCAAGCGGACCAACGGCAGAAAACTGGCGCTTTGCATCAAACCTTCCGGGGCGGTGCTGTCCCAGATGTAGGTCAAGATACGGCGGTCGGCGAAGGCTACCAAGATCTGAGCCGCCTGGTCGTCGGTGCGTAGATGTCGGAAATCCCCTCCGCGCGGCAACTCGGTGACTTTCCATTGCCAGCTCATGTAGGGGGTCTTGTCCAGGTCGATGTAAAGCGGGCGCTCGAGCGCGAAGGAGGAATTGCGGCTCCTGAATCTTAACACTGCGCCCGGCTCGTCGGTCACGAGCGCCACATCCGCCTGTCCTTTTAGGGTCTTCAAAGACCAGCCTTCGGGCAACGGGCCGGCCTGGGCCCTCTGGACCTGGAACACGGTAATGCCCGCTGGAAGGCCTCCAGCAGCCAATGTGGCCGCCAGGCACACCGCAAGCGTAATGCTCGTTCTTGGCAATCTACCCCCTAACTTTCAATATGCCTTTCCCGGCGCCTTCCTGTAAAGTTGCCTCGGTCAGGCGGGTGTCACGCCGCGAGCATCTCGCTCACTGTCACGCAACGGAACCCTTGCCGTGGCAACTGTTCGAGCAGAGTGCTGACGGCCTCGATGGTATTACGGATGTCCGCGCCGGGCACAGCGCTGCGCCCGTCATGCAAGCAGAAGATGGCGCCGTTTTGGGCGGCGCGAAGCAGCCTGGATGCCACCCGCGCCGAGGGCCACTTCCAGTCCATGGCGATGCTGGTCCACATCACCCCAATCAGACCCAACTCCCGCTGCACCTCGCGCAGGCCGAACCAACGGCCGCCGTAAGGGGCGCGAAACAGGCGCGGCGGAGTTCCGGTAGTGTCTTCAATGACTTGTTGCGCCTGGCGCACCTGGCTGGCGACAAACCTCGGCGAGCGCAAGAACAGAGGAGTGTGCGCATAGCCGTGGTTTCCGATCTCGGGGCCGCCGGCGGCCACGCGCCGTGTGACTTCCGGCAACCGCTCGACCGAAACGCCACACTGGAAGAAGGTAGCCCGTACGCCGTGGCTTTCGAGTAGTTCAAGCAGTTCGGGTGTAGCTTCGCTGGGTCCGTCATCGAAGGTCAGCGCGATCAGAGGCCGGTCGCGCGGGCCATGATAGACCGAGGGACCGAACAGTTGCGAAGAGCGCCCGCCCACGGCGTAAGCCAGCGTGCCGCAACCCGCCGCCAGCAAGGCTCCCGCGGCTTCCAGCATCATGCCGCGCATTGTAGCACGGCCATCTTGCCGTGCTCCGGTGTGAACCAGTATGCTGAATGGCGGTTCTTCC
>CAYSBM010000561.1:1507-2508 GCA_964429095.1 uncultured Solibacteraceae bacterium
CATGAAACCCAGAATCTGCGCCCTTTTCGTAGGGGCATATTTTGCATGCGCCGCGGAGTTGCCTCTCATCCCCTATCCGCAGTCGGTGGAAGTCCTGGGAGGGGAGTTATCCTTGACCGCGCCGGTGGCTATCACGGTGCTCTCGAAGACGCAAGCTGACCGCTTCACCGCCGCGTTATTGCAGGAAGAGTTCTGGAATACGGCTGGCCTGCGGGCTACAGTGACCACTTCCAAGCGCCCCGCCTGCGGCGTGGTGATTGGCGACGCGGACGATGAGGCCGTCTCCAGCCAGATCAGCAAAAGCGGCCTGGATGCCGGGATCCTTTCCCAACCGGAATCCTATCTGCTGAGCGTGGATGCCGGCGGTGCGCTAATTGCCTCTCAGACGCCAGCCGGCCTGTTCTATGGCGTGCAGACGCTTCGCCAACTGGTGCGTTCCGGGCCGGCGCGCGGCGAGGCCGCGATTCCGTTTGTCAAGATCGCCGATTGGCCCGCGCTGCGCTACCGGGGGCTTTCGATCGACGTGAGCCGAGGCCCCATACTCACCGAAGAGCAAATGCGCACCGTTATCCGCACCCTGGCCGAGTACAAGCTCAACATGGTCAGCTTCTATATGGAGCACGTGTTCCCATACACACATTCGCCCGGCGTCACCCCGGAAGGCGCTGAACTGAGTCCCGCTTTGATCAAGCGCCTGGCTGAATACGCGCGCGATTTCCACGTGGAGATCGTGCCTCAGCAGCAGACCTTCGGCCATCTGCACCACATGTTGAAGTTCGAACTCTACGCGCCGATGGCCGAGAAGCCTTACGGCCATGTGCTGGCGGCCGAGGACGAGAAAGCCTTCCAATGGGTGGAGCAGGCGGCACGCCAGCTTGCTGAAGCATTTCCCGGTTCTTTTCTGCACATCGGCAGCGACGAGACCTGGGAACTGGGCCGAGGCCGCAGTAAAGAGTACGCCGGGCGCGTGGGCATCGGCAACGTGTATGTGGAACGCATCC
>CAYSBM010000562.1:0-2261 GCA_964429095.1 uncultured Solibacteraceae bacterium
AGCCTCCAGGACCGAGCCCCAGCGCCGCGCCAGCAGGCCGATTGCGAACAGCGCCGCGCCCCAGGCGAGCGTCGCCAAGCGGGCCAGCAGCAAGTACTGAGCCTCGCCGTGGCCCAGCCCTCTCTTCTTGGCCAGTGGTTGCAGGAAATCCATGATGGTGGTGGATGCCAGAGAATTAAGCGCCGCGCTGAGATTTGACATGGCTGCGGCCAGGATGGCGGCCATCACCAGACCCGCCACGCCCGCCGGCAGGTGGCGCCAGACGAAATCCGGATAGATGCGTTCGGCCGGTTGTGGTGCCACCTGTCCCGATACGCGGTAATATGCGAACAACATGGCGCCGATCACCAAGAACAGAGTGAACTGAAATAGGATGACTACCCAGCTTGCCAGGAGCGCCCGGCGGCTTTCAGAGTGGCTGCGAGCGGCGAGAAGACGTTGCACCATGAGCTGTTCGGCGCCGTGGCTGGCCGTGGTGAGAAAGCAGCCGCCGATTAATCCGGCCCAAAACGAATAGGTTCGCGAGAAAAACTCGGCGCTCCATTGGAAGCGGAAATCGAAAACCTGGAACTTTCCGGCCGCCGACGCGGTTTCCCACACCTGTCCCCAGCCGCCGGGTATGGTCGCCAGAATGGCCAGGCCGCTGACAACTGCGCCAGCGATGTAGAGAAACATCTGGACAACGTCGGTCCAGATCACCGCCGTCATGCCGCCCTCAAAGGTGTAGAAAAGCGTCAGGCAAACGATAAGGGCAATGGAAGCCAATTCGCCTGTTCCCAACTCGATCGCGACGACGATGGAGATGGCGAATACGCGCACGCCTTCCGCCAGCGCCCGCAAGACCAGGAATAGGCCGGCGGTTAACCTGCGTATGCGCTCGCCGAAACGCACCCGCATCAGTTCATAGGCGGTATAGATTTCCCCGCGAAAGTACTGTGGTAAGAACAGCGCTGAAATGACCAGGCGGGCCAGCAGATAACCAAAAACCACCTGAAGAAATCCGAAATTACCGTTATAAGCCAGCGCCGGCGTGCCGATCACGGTTAAGGTGCTGGTCTCCGCCGAAACGATCGAAAAGGCGATAGCCCACCACGGCGCCCGGCGCCCGCCCAAGAAAAAATCCCGCAAATTCCGCTGGCTACGACCGAACCGGGCTCCGAACCAGGTAATGCCCACAAGGTACAATATGATCACGGCCAAGTCGGCGTAACGCATGGGAAAGGGGGATTCTAACATACCCGCATCCCAAGGCAGCGGGCTTCGCCGCAAGGAACCGGCTGGGTGCGACTGCCGTCTAAAGAGGCGTACAGAAACGCAGGACACCTCTGGCTTGCAAGCCTCAAGTGGATTCGGATATACTCCGCAATTGCACACCGGGTGAGGCCAGGCGGTGAAACGAACCGCGATGCAGAAGTCGCGGCAGCCGGGGTCACCTTGAGTAAGCGTAGCAGCTTACCGCACAGATCAGGAGGCACAGAGTGCTGGGTCGAACTTGGAAGGTTGTAACGGCGATCACATTGTCGGCGGTGCTGTATGCGGGCGCCGCTTGGTGCCAGGCTCCTAAGAAGGAGGTAAAGGACCGGGCCGAATATGAGCTATTTGTGAGCGTCACCAAGGAAACCAACGACGCCAAACGGCTCGAATACCTCAACGCGTGGAAGGAGAAGTATCCGGACTCCGCTTTCAAGCTCGAGCGCCTGCAATACTTCCTTAACACCTACAAGAATCTGAACAACGGCGTCAAGATGATGGAGACCGCCAGGGAAATGACCACCCTGGATCCCAAGAACCTGATGGGCCTCTACTGGCAGACAGTGCTCACCGTGAGCTTGGCCAACACGGCTCCGGAAGCTTTGGACGCGGGGGAAAAAGCGGCCAATGGGCTTCTGGCCAATCTGGACGCTAACAAACCCGCAGGGGCCAGCGAAGAAGCCTGGAACAAGGAGAAGCGGACGCTGGAGGCCGTTGCCCACACCACGCTGGGCTGGGTGGCCATGCAACGCAAGAATTACGAAGCTGCTGAAAAGAGCTTTGCCGCAGCGCTGGAGGCCAATCCTGATAATGCTCAGGTGGACTACTGGATGGGAGCGGTGATCCTTGGGCAGCGTAAACCCGAGCGCCAAGCCGAAGCTTTGTTCTATTTCGCCCGGGCGGCCTCGCTGAATGGCCCCGGAGGCTTGGCCGGACAAGTCAAGCAAACCGCGGATCAATACTTCACCAAGCTCTACACCACATACCACGGCGACTCGTCGGGCATTGAA
>CAYSBM010000562.1:2271-2499 GCA_964429095.1 uncultured Solibacteraceae bacterium
CCGCGCGCCGCCCCCCCCCCCAAGCCGGGCGAAGATTTCAAACTGCTGAGCAAACTGGAGATCGAAAACCTTAAGGAGCAGGAGTTCGCCAAGAGCAACCCGCAGTTGGCTCTTTGGCTGAGGGTTAAAAAGGAACTGGCTGGACCGGAGGGTGAGCAGTACTTCGCCCAACATGTGAAGGATACGGCATTGCCGCCGCTCAAAGCCAAGGTCATCTCACACAAGCCT
>CAYSBM010000563.1:0-2497 GCA_964429095.1 uncultured Solibacteraceae bacterium
TTCTGGTTTTGGTGGCCGAATACATCGTTGTTGACCCCTATGATACCCGCCACGCGCCGGCTGCTGTGGGGCTGACAGCCGTCTCTTATGCGCTGTTTATGATTCTGACCATCACACTGGTGGCGGCCGGCTCGCGCCTGTATGTCTTGCTGCCCGCCGTCGGCCTGGCGATTTTCCTTGTTACCCTGCGCAACCTGTACCTGCGGCTGAACGGGCGCTGGTGTGTCCGCTGGTCGGCGATGACTGCTCTCGCGGTTGGGCAGGTGGCGGCTGCGCTTCATTACCTCCCGCTGTCGCCGCTCCGTTTTGGGCTGGTGATCCTTGGTCTGGCTTATGCGCTGGCCAGCGTGGCTGGCTCGCTTGAAGAGGGCCGCCCGTGGCGCACTTTATGGATCGAACCGGCTGCGATGCTGGCCGTCTTGTTAGTGCTTGCAGCCGGGTTAGGCAGGTAGGGCTGGATGGGCGAAATTCCTCAGCGCCTGGTATTGTGCAGCAGCCACCGGCAGGCCATGCTGGAGCACGTCTCGGCCTGCCTGCCGGAGGAGGGCTGCGGGCGGATCGGCGGGCGGCCCGGCCCGGGCGGTTACCGCGCTGAAGCAGTGCTGCCGGTTTCGAACCAGCTTCACAGCCCGGTGCGTTTCTACATGGCGCCGCTCGAACTGATCCGGGCTTTATCCTGGCTGGATGAGAACAATCTCGATCTGGCGGCAATTTTTCATTCCCATCCTGGCGGGCCGGCAGAGCCTTCCGCCGCCGACCTGGCTGAATTTGCGTACCCTGGCGTGCCTTACCTCATTCTGTCGCCGAGAAGCGGCGGGCAAGACTGGCAGGTGCGCGCCTATTGGATCAGAGACCATGGTGAAGCAGTTGAGGGTCCTTTGGAATGGGACGCTGGCTGCTGACCGGCGATTTAATGAATATCGCTTTTTGTCGCTCCCCTTGCGGGGGGCGTTGATTGAAATAAAAGTATTAATAGGGTCTTATGCTAATTAGGGAAAGCCAGAGCCTTGATCTGAAGAAAGTCTGGCTTACCCAACAAGCGATTGATGTAAATACACAACGTATGAGCAGTCAACTTGCTGTACAAACGGGTACACAGTCCCCAAAAGGTGTGGGCGTAGTTCTTCTCAATCGCGAACTGCCCGGACAATTGGCCGTTGACCGTCTCGATCAACTGACGGATGGCATTGTGGAGATGCTTGAAAGTGGGCGAAACCTGCTTCTTCTGGTTTGCTCGCGGGATGGTGCGCAACGCGATGCGGTTTTTCTCCCACAATTCGGCCGCTATCTCTGCACTGATGTAGCCTTTGTCGCCCAGCACCTCCTTGTCAGTATGTTCACTAAGCAACTCAAATCCGGCCTCCAAATCGGTAGAGTTGGCTGGGGTCAATTCGAAGTCCAGGATTACACCGCTCATGGTGATCAATAAATGCAGCCGATAGCCAAAGAAGGTCTGCTTTTTCGTGATCGCTTTACCGTAGGTGGCTTGAAAGGCTTTCCAATCGGCACTCGAACTGGGAACCAAATGAAACTGAAGCGCGGGAATCGGCACACTGTCGATCAAGCATTGACTGTCCTGGCTCAAATCAAGGCTGCGCAAAATTACCTGGCGGATCAGATTAATCGCCCGCATCAGGTTCCGCCGCCGTCGATTGAACCGGCTCTGCGACGGAATGTGCGGAAACAGGTGGCGGTATTCTTGCCAGCAGCTCAACAATTCCGTTTCCATATGCCAGCCACGACATTCTCCAATCAAACTCATCGCAATCAACTCGCTATCCCTGCATTCCGGCTTCGGTCCGGGCCGTTTGAAGAAAGGAGCAATCGGTTTCCAGATATCATCCACAACGACAAATACCCAGGTGCAAAAATCTTCAAAGTCCGTTATCATCAGATTGTCCTTCCTTTGGTAGAGTTTTGGTGTGGTAACCTAATTCTTACCATAAGGAAGGATTTTTCGTCAGCCTATCTTATCTAGCATAAGACCCTATTAAGTAGTAAGAAGCATTGCCATGGCCCATGGCACACGACCCTTTTTTGATCATTCTTTTCTCCTCCAAAACCATGCGCCGTTCAGCCCGCATCCGCGTGATGCAGCAGATGCCGCTGTTCGCGCAGGCGCGGAGGCCGGGTGCTTCCATGCAGACACATTCGGCGGCTGAGCCAGGAAAAGGGGGAAAGCACCCGGCTGCGGCAAGGCAGTGGAGGTTCTTGTCTTTTGCGCGGTTAGCTGCCCGCACAAAATCACCAAAGGAACGAACCAGGAGATCCTCAGAGTGACCCTGAAGCCGGCCGCTGAGTACATCAAGAACATGGCCGTAACCGGGCTGGTGAAAATCCTGGCCGCTGCCGCGGTTCTGTTGGGATTGTACCTCTCCAGCCGGTACAGTTACCTGCTGTTTCACACCGCCGCCGAGCTGATCAGCATCGCACTGGCTGGGGCCATCTTCGTGCTGGCCTGGAACTCGCGCCGCTGGGTAAGCGACGGCTTCCTGCT
>CAYSBM010000564.1:0-2495 GCA_964429095.1 uncultured Solibacteraceae bacterium
GCCCGTCAGTATTGCCCGGCGGCGAACAAGCCCTGGGAAGCACGCTTTCCGGGCGTTTTCACGATCCGCGGCGGAATCATGAACACCGGAATCTTGAACGGACCGGGCCTCGGCGCAGTCTGAGCGGCAACCGTTACTGTTGCTGAGACAACACGAGCGTCACCCCCTCTTTCCGGGCGCTGATGGCGCTACGGACGCCGTAGGGGTTGCTCACCGTGATATTACCGGTCAAGTCTGCAATCTTGAAATCGCCCTTGGGGCCTTCCACCACAAGCACGGGCCGGTCGTGGCGGTCCTCGACAGAGCAGTTCATAAAGTCAATGCCGCCGAAGCGGCGGGTGAGTTCCGGGCGGAACAAGTGCAGCCATACCGGCGCCCAAGCTCCCGCGAACATCCGGTTGACGGCTGTGTTCCGCAGGGTGCAGTTCACGAACTTCACCCGGGCGCGGAGCGCCGACTTATCCTGCACTTTAATGCCGTAAGCTTCGGTGTTCTCAACCGTGCAGTCGCGGAACTCAATGAGCCCGCCGGGCCCATCGTCGGCAACTTTGGTGACGCGAATGCCGGCGCCACGGCGGCTGCTGACCCGGCAGTCGTCGAACAGAATGGAGACGTCGCCGGACTCCGGTTTCAGGTGCGCCAGGAAAATTTCGATGCCGTCGCCATAGTTGTCCTCAAACCGGCAGTGGCGGAAGACAACATTGTGAACCCGCTCGGCGGGCGTATCCGGCTCGATGTCCACCCCGGCCGAAGGCGGGGTGCCCCAGGTGTTCTTAAACACGCTGTTTTCCACCAGCAACCCGTCCACGCTGATGACGCTGATGCCCTGGCGGTAGTGGTTGTCGCAAACGACGTCTTTGATATGCACGTTGCTGGAGTGTTTCCTCTGCCCTCCGGCAACAAAGATTCCGTCTCCGCCGCTGTCGCGCAGCGTCAGTCCGAACACGTTCACATTGGTAACGCCACGCAGAGAAAGCGCCATACGCCATTCGGCCGGCGGATACGGTCCGAACTGGCGGTCCCATTTTAGGTCTGCCAGCACACGGCCGTAGATGTAATCTTCCTTCTGCATGCGCAGAGTGGCGCCATAGCCGCGGATGGTCAGATTGGAAAGATCTTGCGCCGTAAACAGGCTGTCACCCCGGCCGCGGAATTCGCCACGCTTGGCGGTGACCACGACGCCGTCCTCCAGAATCAGTTCCTGGTTGCCAGCCAGTTCGATGGGCCGCACAATCCAGTCCTTGGTCATGTTGGGGACAATCACACGCTTGGCGCCGGACCGGATGGCGGCCTGCAAAGCCTCGGTGGAATCCTCGGGTTGAAAACCCCACCAGGCCGCATTGGCGGTGTCGCGTTTACCCTCCAGCACTTCCCGGACCGCGTCCGGGTTAGCGAAGTTGCCCGGCGCCGCGGCCGGCATATGGATGGCAAGACTGAAAAAGAGCGCCGAAAGCGCTAGATGAATCGCCATGCGTTGAAGATACCACGGCGAGCGGAACAGGTCAGCCGATGATGCGGCCGTCGCGCATACGCACGATGCGATGGCCGTAGGCGGCGGCTTCCGGGTTGTGCGTGATCATGAGAATGGTCTGGCCCATCCGTTCGTTCAACTCGCGCAGCAGGTTCAGCACGGTGATGGAATTTTCGGTATCCAGGTTGCCGGTGGGTTCGTCCGCCAGCAGAATGGCCGGTTTGTTGACGATGGCCCGGGCGATGGCCACACGCTGCTGCTCCCCGCCGGAAAGCGCGCGGGGCTTATGCGAGAGCCGGTTGGCAATACCAAGCATTTCTATCGCCTGGTTGAATTGAGCATCGCCGTCCATGCGTGCTCCAGCAATATACCGCGCAATAGCAATATTGTCCGCCGCACTCAAGGTTGGCAACAAATTGTACTTCTGGAAGACAAACCCCAGCGGGCGTTTGCGCAATTCCGTGCGCTCGCGGTCGCTCATATGCAGCAGGTCCCGGCCGTCGATGAAAACGCTGCCGGCGGTCGGGGGCGTGAGCCCTCCTAATATATGAAATAGCGTGGACTTACCCGAACCCGAGGGCCCCACGATGGCCAAGAATTCGCCGCGCGCCACGTCCAAATCCACGCCCCGTAAGGCGTGTACGTCCACCTCTCCCGCACGGTAGATCTTGCGGAGGTCACGGACCTGGATAATGGGGTCCCCACTATTCATACGCCAGCGCCTCCATGGCATCCTGCCGCGCTGCTTTCCATCCGGGGTAGAGCGCGCCGAGCAGCGCCCCTCCCATGGCAATAGCGCTCGCGTAAATCCACCAGTCGTAGACAATTATCTGCGTTAGACTCGCCGGGGCCAGCCTCATGATGAGGCCCCGCGCGCCATAAGTCAGGACGATCCCGAGCACGGAACCGGCGATCGCCAGCGCCGCGGTCTCCCGGAATAAGAGGTTTAACACCAGCAGGGGGGAACCGCCCAACGCTTTCAGGATCCCGATTTCGCGCGTCCGTTCCAGGACTGCCGTATACA
>CAYSBM010000565.1:0-1226 GCA_964429095.1 uncultured Solibacteraceae bacterium
GCGATAGAAGAAGGTTCGGTCAAGTCACTGGTCATTCTGGAGGCCAATCCGGTTTACAACGCTCCGGCGTTTGCGAGTTCTCTGGCGAAGGCGCAGTTTGTCGCTTGTTTAACGCCCTGGCTGGATGAGACCGCCGCGGCGGCGGCGCATGTGGTCCTGCCGGTGGATACGCCGCTGGAGTGCTGGGACCAGACTGAACCATGGACGGGCGTGTACTCGTTGTCACAACCCGCCATGCGCCGCGTCTTTGACACCCGCCACGCGGGAGAAATTCTGCTGGAGACGGCGCGCGCGCCGCAAACAGATTTCCGCGATTTCGTACAGACGCGCTGGCGGGCGTTGCACAAGAGCGCAGATGTCAAGCAGGATTTCGAGGCTTTCTGGGTCGAGAGTTTGCAGCGCGGCGGCTATTGGAGTGATGTGCCGGAACGCCGCGCAAGCTGGAACGGACAGCCGCCCGATGCGCTGCTCAAGCCGCTGCTCGATGCAGCCCGGCCGCCCGGTGGGCTGCGCCTGGCAACCTATCCTTCGCTGGCGTACTTCGACGGGCGATCGGCCAACCGCCCCTGGTTGCAGGAACTGCCCGACCCCATCACGCAGGTGGTATGGGACACCTGGGTGGAGCTGAATCCGCAGGATGCGTCGCGCCTTGGCGTACGCACTGGCGACCGCGTGCGCGTGCGCTCAAGCTACGGCCAGATTGAAACCGCCGTCTACGTCTATCGCGGCATTCAACCCGGCGCGGCGGCCATCCCGCTAGGCCAGGGTCATACGGCATTCGGACGCTATGCTAGCGGAGCCGGGGCCCACGCCGTGACCCTGCTCGATCCGCGGCCGGATGCGGCTACCGGCGGCATGCGCTGGAGCGGGGTGGAGGTCTCCATCGAAGCACTGCGGCGCGCACACGGCTTGGTCACCGTGGCCGGCCACGATTATCAGGAAGACCGCGGCATCGCACGCTCGCGGCCGGTCGAAGCGCCTGCCTCCTCGCACGGCAGACATCATCCCGAGCTGTCCATCAACCCGCCACATGAGCATCAGAAACACCGCTGGGGCATGGTGATCGACTTGAACGCCTGCAACGGCTGTAGCGCTTGCGTCACCGCCTGTTATGCGGAAAACAACATTCCCGTCGTCGGCAAGGAAGAAGTGGGGCGCGGCCGCGAAATGAGCTGGATCCGCATCGAGAGGTTCTTCGGCCCGGGTAAGGCCTGCTCCAGACCGTG
>CAYSBM010000565.1:1236-2488 GCA_964429095.1 uncultured Solibacteraceae bacterium
CGCCCATGCTGTGCCAGCAGTGCGACAACGCCCCGTGCGAGTCCGTCTGCCCGGTCTATGCCGCCTACCACACCGAAGAGGGCTTGAACGGGCAAGTTTACAACCGCTGCGTTGGCACGCGTTATTGTTCCAACAATTGCCCTTACAAGGTGCGCCGTTTCAACTGGTATCCGGGACAATTCCCCGCGCCCCTGGACTGGCAATTGAATCCCGACGTCACCGTGCGCAGCAAGGGCGTGATGGAGAAATGCACGTTCTGCGTGCAGCGGATCGTCCAGGGCAAGGACCGCGCCCGGCGCGAAGGGCGCCCGCTGGCCGACGGAGAAATCATGCCGGCGTGCGCACAATCCTGTCCCACGCGGGCCATCGTGTTCGGAGACTTGAAAGACCCTTCCAGCCGCGTAAGCCGCCTTTCACGCGATCCGCGGGGCTACCGCATATTCGAAGAACTGAACACGCGCCCCGCCATTACATACTTGGAACGCATCAGGAGGAACCGGGCATGAAGCCGCCTCCGGATTACACTCAAATCGACGCGGATCTGGTGCGCACCATGCAGCCCGCCGGGCGGGCCTACTATGTGGCGCTGTTGGTCCTGGCCGCTATTGCCGGATGGGGCGGTTACGCCTGGAGCGTCCAGATCCGGGAGGGCCTGGGATTGGCCGGCATCAGCCATCCGGTTGGCTGGGGCGTCTACATCACGACTTTCGTTTTCTGGGTGGGCATCGCGCACTCGGGCACGCTCATCTCGGCCGTGCTCTTTCTGTTCCGGGTCCGCTGGCGGAGTTCCATTTACCGCACCGCCGAAGCCGTCACCGTGTTCGCCGTCGCCACGGCCGGCCTGTTCCCCTTCATCCATCTGGGGCGTCCTTGGGTGGCCTACTGGCTGATGCCCTATCCGCAGATGGGTGGCCTGTTTCCTAACTTCCGCTCGCCTCTGGTTTGGGACGTGTTCGCCATCTCGACCTACTTCACCGTGAGCGCGCTTTTCTTCTTCACCGGCATGGTGCCGGACCTGGCGATCGTACGCGACCGCAGCGTGGGCTGGCGCGAAAAGGTTTACGGATTTCTGGCGCAGGGATGGCAGGGCACCAACCGCCAGTGGCGGCATTACGTGGCCGCTTATATGTTTCTGGCGGGGCTCGCTACACCCCTGGTGATCTCCGTGCACAGCATCGTGAGCTGGGATTTTGCGATGTCGATCGTACCCGGCTGGCACACCACCATCTTTCCGCCGTATTTCGTGGCGGGG
>CAYSBM010000566.1:0-2487 GCA_964429095.1 uncultured Solibacteraceae bacterium
AAATTTCACGATCGTACCAGGATCGATCGTCAAAGTTACGCCAGCCGCAACGGAAATATCATTGCGGACATAATAAATATAGTTATTCTGCCAGGTGGTATTCACCGTAATATTGGCCGTCACATTGACAATGCCAAGCTGGGCCGCCGGGCCGGCTTGTACCGGCTGCGTGCCGGCGATCAAAGCCGGCAGAATTAAGATCAGAGCTGCCAATAAACGGCAGAAGGAACCGTATGCAAAACGGCCAGAGTAGAATGTGCGCATGAATGACCTCGCAAGAGAAAAAATAAATACCCCCACAATAATCCAGAGAGAAGATGGAAATCCCCGTTAAGTATACAATTCGGTCCAGGAAAGACTGCTTACACAAATGCAAAGTTGCGCCGCAGCGGATCAATTCGGTCAAGTATCGGTTTACCAGTTGATACTTATCAGAGTTCTTCCGGGAATAATCAAAGAACACGGGAACAAAAACAACATAATCAATCCCTAATTTAATCAAGTAAGGGATTGAAAAGATAGACCTCCTGAATTAAGTTGAAGTTACCAGACGACAACTGAAACAGGAGGTCTATCATGTTAAACGATAACGAAGAACAAGCCAGAACGCAACAGGCGCACACGACCAGTTGGAAAATCGAATGGAAGTTGTTGGAATTTATGGAAAGGCTGCTGAAAAAACTGGATCAGCAGATCGACCGACGATTGGTGATGACGTTTGTGAGGCTGAGCATGGCGCTGCTGCTGCATCGGCACCGCAATGAAGGCGGCTGGCTGAGTAAACTGGGCAGCTATTTGGTGCCGGAGCACGCCGAAGCAGGCAAGAAACGGATCCAAAAGCTGCTATACAGCCAGAAATGGGACAGTCATCTGTTGGAAGAACACTTGTGGCAAGTAGGAGAAGAGCGGGTGGCTGCCGGAGAACGGGCTGGGGAAACCGTGCTGGCGATTTGGGATGAGAGTGTGATCGAGAAAAGTGAGAGCTTGCAGTTAGAAGGCTTAGGGCCGGTGCGCTCGAGTAAAGCCGCGCGGCTGAAGCGGATCAAACCCGGCTATTTCAACCCACCTGGTGGGCGGCCAGTGTTTGTACCTGGCTTTCATTGGCTGCAGGTGTTAGTCTGTGGGCTGAAAGGAGCGGTGGTGCCTGCCCATACCCGTTTGTGGACCAGCCGCGGGGAACGGGCCAGTACCCGCCGTGAAGAAGAATGGCAGGTTTTGCAACAAGTCGCCGACCGCTTTGGGGCACGGGTGATACATATCTTTGACCGGGGCTTTGCTGGTACGCCCTGGCTGACGCATCTGTTTGTGAACGCCGTTCGCTTTGTGATCCGCTGGCCGCATACTTATCGCCTGATCACTGAGCAAGGCGTGGAAAAGAAAGCTTGGGAAATCGCGCGTGGCAAGCGCTCCTGGGAACAGCGCCTGATCTGGGATGCCCGCCGCCAATGCCACCGCAAGATTGGCCTGCTCGCTTTTCCCGTGTTCGATCCGGTTTACCAGGAACCGCTCTGGCTGGTGATTTCCCGCCAGGGGCCAAGCAAGAAGCCCTGGTACTTACTTACCTCCGAACTGGCCGATACCCCTGATCGGGCCTTCCGCATCATTCTGATGTATGCCCGAAGATGGCAGATTGAAATGTCCCTGCGCTTTGAAAAATCCGAACTCGGTTTTGAGAGCTTGCGCGCCTTTTCGTGGGAAGTCCGCCAGCGCCTGTTGCTTATCTTCACCCTCGTGCATGCCTTTTTATTGCAATTCCTGGCTCCCGCTTGCAAAGCCCTCCGCGATTTCCTCCTCAATGTCTGGTGCCATCGTAACGGTGAGCGGAGCCGTCGCGTTCAGGCTCCGCTCTATCGTTTGCGTTTCGCGCTCGCCTTCCTCTGGCTGCGCTTTCCTCCACCCCTCCTCGCTAGATTAAATTAGGGATGGATCATGTTTGATTAGGCAGATCAATCAGTCTAGCAACTCTGCCGGCAGCCCCAGCGCCATGGGAGCGGGCCGTGAGCAAGTGCTGGCCATTTCGATATGTTTTCCCTGCGCGGCTGCGTCGTGGATTGTGTGCATGATGTCTAAAACGTGATAGGCAAGCTCGCCGTTTGCGCGGTGTGGTCTGCCTGAGCGGATTGCGTGTGCCATATCTGCCACACCGAGGCTTCGGCTGTACTTATCACGCAGAGGCAAGAGCGGGATCGCTTCACCTTCTTTGTCGTCTGGTTTCCAGACAACAACCGGCCCGCCAAACGTGTTAGGATCGGGCACACTGAGCGTCCCTTCACTGCCGTAAATCTCAATCCTGGGCAAGTTGCTTTTCCATACATCAAAACTGGTGATGATGGTTGCCACCGCTCCATTGGCGAAATCCAGCACCCCGGCCACGTGGGTGGGCACCTCCACCTCGATCACTTTGCCATTTTTAGGCTGGCTGGTGATGGTGCGGGTGGGGAAACTGACTCTGGCCGAGCCGGTGACACGCCGCACCGGGCCGAGCAG
>CAYSBM010000567.1:0-2484 GCA_964429095.1 uncultured Solibacteraceae bacterium
TCGAACAGTTCAAAGCTCCAGACGGCAGCGTGCAGGTGGCGCCAGGAGACGTAGTGGATGTGATGGTGGACCGCCATGGTGCGGAGGTGGAAGGCTATATTCTGCTATCGCACGAGCGAGCGGCGCGCCTCCGCGCCTGGGACAACCTGGAGCGGGCCTTCCGGGAGAACCTGCTGGTGAGCGGGCGCGTGCTGGGCCGCATCTAGGGCGGTTTGATGGTGGATGTGGGAGTGAAAGCGTTCATGCCCGGCTCGCAAGCCGATTCGCATCCTTTGCACAACCTGGATGCGCTGATCGGCCAGGACATCCCGGTGAAGGTGTTAAAGGTGAACCGCCGCCGGGGTAACGTGGTGGTGTCGCGCAAGCTGGCGATTGAGGAAGAAAGCTTCGCGCGCAGACACGCGGCTCTGGACACGCTGGAGGAGGGATCGGCCGTCACTGGGACGGTGAAGAACCTGACCGATTACGGTGCGTTCGTAGACATTGGCGGCGTGGACGGGTTACTGCACGTAAGCGACATGTCGCACGGGCGCATCGCCCACCCTTCGGAGGTCGTTCACGTAGGCGACCATATTACGGTGCGAGTGCTTAAACTGGACCGCGAGCGGGGGCGGATTTCGCTGGGCTTGAAGCAAATGTTCCCTGACCCATGGGAAACCGTCTCCGAGCGCTACCCGGTAAACCAGCGGGTCATCGGGCGGGTGGTGAGCATTACCGACTACGGCGCTTTCGTGGAGCTGGAACCAGGGGTGGAAGGGTTGATCCACATCTCGGAGATGACCTGGTCGCGGCGGATGAAGCATCCCAGCAAAGTGGTGAAGGTGGGCGACCAGGTGGAAGCCGTGGTGTTGGAAGTCAAGCCTTCGGAAAGGCGGATTTCTCTGGGGATCAAGCAATTGGAGCCCGACCCTTGGACCACGGTGGAGGCGCGCTACAGTGTGGGATCGGTTGTGGAAGGCCGGGTGCGGAAGCTCACCGACTTCGGGGCGTTCGTAGAAATCGAAGAAGGCATTGACGGGCTGGTACATATCTCAGACCTGAGCTGGACCAAGCGAGTAAAGCATCCCTCGGAGATGCTGAAAAAGGGGCAAGTGGTCCAAGCGGTGATTTTGCAGATCGAAGCGGCCAACCGCCGGCTATCGCTGGGCATCAAACAGCTCCAACCGGATGCCTGGGAGAGCTTTTTCAGGGCCCATCAGGTGGGAGATATCGTGAAAGGCCGCGTGACGCGCGCCTCCAGCTTCGGCGTGTTTGTCGAACTGGAGCCTGGGGTGGAGGGATTGTGCCATAACTCGGAAATCCGGCCGCAGGTTGAGCGCCGCCGGGAGCGGGAAAGGCAAGCCGAGGAGCCCCCGCTGCCCATCGGCGAAGAATTTGAATTCAAGATTATCCGGATCTCGGAAGCGGAGAAGAAGATCGGACTCAGTTATCGCGCCGTGGCCGTGGACGAGGAGCGCAGCCGCCTGGAGGACTATCAACGCCGGGCCGCCGCCGCGCCCCTGACCATCGAGGAAGCGATGCATTTAAAGACCCAGGGATAGCCCCGGGGCCGTCATTTTTGCGATATTGGAAATTCGGAGGGCATGGCCTGTTCCAGCGGCGGCCCGAACGGCAAGGAGAGACCAGTGTCTATGACCAAAGCGGAACTGATCGAGGAAGTGGCCCGGGTCGTCGAGGTGACCCGGAAAGACTCGGAAGTCATTGTGGATGCGATATTCGAAAGCGTCGTGCGGGCGTTGCGCAACGGAGACAAGATTGAGATCCGGGGATTCGGCAGTTTCCGTACGCGCCAGCGGCAGCCGCGCATTGGGCGCAATCCCAAGACGGGAGCCCGTGTAGAGGTGCCGAGCAAGCGCATCCCCTACTTCAAGCCCAGCAAGGAACTGAAGGACCTGGTGAACGAAGGCGCCCAGGCTCCTGCTGCGCCGTCTCCCGAGACGCCGCAAACCGCCTAGCAGTCCGAAAAAGGCGGCTCAAGCCCCGCCCGGCAACCATCATGGACCATATCTGGAGCCCATGGCGCTATCGCTACGTAAGCACGGCAGCGGCGGAGGCTGAGTGTATTTTTTGCACCAAGCCCGCCGCCGGCCGGGACCAGGAGAACTACATCGTTTACCGCGGCAAGCGGAACTTTGTGATTCTGAACCTGTATCCATATACGAGCGGCCATCTGATGATCGCGCCGTATGAGCACGTGGCCAGCGTCGAAGACATGGCGGAAGAAACGGCCCAAGAGATGATGTCGTTGTTGCGGCGGGCAGCCAAACACTTGCGAGAAATATACCAACCGCGGGGACTGAACCTGGGCATGAACATCGGTGAATGCGCCGGGGCAGGCATCGCCGGGCACGTCCACATGCACGTAGTCCCCCGCTGGCCCGGCGACGCCAATTTCATGAGTGTGGTAGGAGAGACACGGGTGATGCCCGAGGAATTGGATGAGCCCTCCCGCAAGCTGAAAGCGGCCGTTTCAGAGTAAGAGAC
>CAYSBM010000568.1:0-2480 GCA_964429095.1 uncultured Solibacteraceae bacterium
CCACCAGCAGCGACCGCCAGCCCGGCAATGCGACCACACCCCCCACCCATTCGCCCGACCAGACCACCAACGTCTGAACACCGTCCATGAGCGGACGCGCCCAAGTGAAAATGGATTGGAACACAGCCACCACAACGGCCAGAAAGATGAGCGGGCCGGCCACCGGATGCAAGAACAAACTATCCAGACGGCTGGTCCAGACCGGCGGCGCGGGCGGTTGGTAGGCAGCCCGGCGGCCGATTTTGGCGGCCCAGGCGCGGCACTCGGGGATATCGTGCAGAACAGGGAACTCGACCGGCGCCGGCACCCCTACCGAGCCCGCCAGAAATTCAGCGACCGTCTCCACGCCGGCTCCGCGCGCCGCGCTCACCAGCGCCACCGGCGCCCCCAGTTGCCTGGCCAGGGCCTCAGTGTCCACTTCGCCGCCCCTGCGGGCCAGATCATCCGCCATATTGAGAACCACCAGCGACGGCAAACCCAAAGCGAGCACCGGGGCCGCCAGCACCAGGTGGCGGTTCAGGTTGGTCGAATCCAGGACCAGTAGAATGGCGTCCGGCCTGGGAACGCCCGGCATACGCCCCAACAGAACATCGCGCGTAACCCTTTCATCTTCCGAGCGAGGAGTGAGGCTATAAACCCCGGGCAAATCGATCAGTGTCGCCACTCGGCCGCCGCTAAGACGCGCCTCGCCGATGTGTTGCTCAACCGTCACACCCGGGAAATTGGCCACTTTCTGGCGCAGGCCGGTCAGGCGGTTATAAAGGGTGGATTTGCCCGAATTCGGCGGACCCACAATGGCCACCACTTTGGGCATGTTTCAGGTCTTTCTCACTTCAAGGCATGCGCAGGCCGCAAAGCGATCCGCGAAGCCGTCTCGGCCCGCAACGCTACTTCACCGCCATCAACGCGAAACACCCGTGGGTCTCCTCCGGGAGCGCAGCGTGCGGCAAGCACCGTGACGCCGGGAAGGAATCCGAGTTCCATCAAGCGCCGTGCGTCGCTCTCAGGCAGATCCAGGCGCTCCAGCACGCCCTGTTCGCCCACGCGCAGCTCCACCAATGTTGATGGCGCATGTCGCCTGCGTTGATGCACCCTGTTGAAACTTAGTTGCATTACGATATTAGTATAGGATTTCCCGTTTACCTATGTCAAGTGAACCATCCACCGGAAACAGACCTAGGGATTCGGCAGGTACAACTTACTTGCAGATTGGACAAAGGCGGGGCGCCTAAAGTTGACTGTTTTGTCCAATTAGCGATAGCCTGGAAGCAGGGAGGGGGATTTCATGGCTTATGTGATTGCCGAGCCTTGCATCGGAACCAAGGACACAGTTTGTGTGGACGCTTGCCCGGTGGATTGCATCCATCCGCGTAAGGATGAAGCCGGCTTCGAGGAGTCGCCCATGCTCTACATCGATCCGGTGGAATGCATTGACTGCGGCGCATGCGTACCGGTGTGCCCGGTCTCAGCGATTTTCGCGCTGGACGATCTGCCGGAGAAATGGCGGGAATACGCGCAAACCAACGCCGCCCATTTTGGCAGGTAACGTTACAGGGAGGCGGCCGGATGCGAAAAATTCCGAATAGAAAATGGCCGGATATTCGCACTTTTTACTTTGCTCAAGTCTTGGGCGGGCCTAGAATGAGAGCATGAAAGTGAGTGCTCAGGAGGAATACGGACTGCGATGTCTGATGCAGATGGCGCGCACTGGTGCGGGAAGGAGTGTCAGCATCAGTGAAATCAGCCGCGCCGAAGGGCTCTCGGCGCCGAACGTAGCCAAACTGATGCGCATTCTCCGGCTGGGAGGGCTGGTGCGCAGCGTGCGAGGACAAGCCGGCGGCTACACGCTGGCCCGACCCGCCGAAGACATTATGCTGGACGAAGTCCTGCAAGTATTGGGAGATCCATTATTTGGACCAGATTTTTGCCAGCAGCATATCGGGACCGCAAAGGCATGCATCCATACCGGCGACTGCTCCATGCGTCCGGTATGGAAACAGTTGCAGCGCCTGGTGAACGAGGTTCTGGCGCGTACCAGCCTCCAGGACATGTTGCGCGGAGAAGAGGCGATGGCCGAGTGGATCAGTCTCGCACCCTGCTCCGACCGCGGGCAAGGCAGGAACTCACTAGCAGGAATGGCCAGCCACTAGGCGGATGTTGCCGCACGCATCGCCATGTCTACCCTGGAAACCATTCTCACGCAGTACACCCGGGAAGGCGACCTATGGGAAAAGCTGGATGAGCGCCGTATACGGTGTTACGCCTGCGGACATGAATGCCCGATCTTCGAGGGACAGGCGGGTGTCTGCAAAGTGAGGCGAAACCAGGGGGGGCGATTGCTAGGCCCCTGGGGTTATGTGAGCGGCGCACATTGCGACCCGAGCGAAAAGACGCCCTTCTATCACGTGTGTCCGGGGGCGCTGGCCTTCAGCTTCGGCATGCTGGGCTGTGATCTGCACTGCTCTTACTGCCAGAACTGG
>CAYSBM010000569.1:0-2469 GCA_964429095.1 uncultured Solibacteraceae bacterium
GAGACAGTGCTGGATGTGCTCTCTCCCACCACACCGGCTCAAGGAAAGCGCCCGGGCGTCATCATGATTCACGGCGGGGGCTGGGTTGGAGGCACGAAAGAAGTCATTGTGCAGACCTACTGCATTCCTTCCCTGGAGAACGGTGGCGGAGAACCCAACGTCGAGTACCGCCTGGCCAAGGTAGCTACCGCGCCCGCCGCTGTCACCGACGTACTGCATGCCGCCAGATGGTTCTTCCGCAACGCGAACAAGTACAACGTCGATACCCGGCGCATCATCGTTACGGGAGGTTCGGCCGGGGGACATCTGGCCTTGATGGTCGGCATGGCGCCCCGGTCGGCCAAGCTCGGCCCGCCGGCAAAGGTGGCCGCGGTGGTGAACTTGTACGGGATCACCGACGTGGCGGATCAACTCTATGGCCCGCACATGCGAAAATACGCCGTCACGTGGCTGCCTGAGCAACCCGGCCGTCTGGAACTGGCCCGCCGCGTCTCACCCATGACTTACGTGCGCGCGGCTCTACCCCCGATCCTGACCGTACATGGCGACGCCGACCCGACCGTCCCATACGAACACGGCGTCAGGCTGACTACGGCGCTCAAAGACGTGGGCGCCGACGCGCAATTGATTACCGTCCCCGGCGGCAAGCACGGCTTTTCGCAAGAAAAGTGGGCGGAACTCTATCCCCAGATCTTCTCCTGGCTCAACAGACACGGCATCCTGCGCGATTGAAGAGGCCCCGCCTCCGCCGCGCCGGCTCCATCTTCCCGCAAGCCGGGCGCTAATGCGCGTCCGGTGCTGCAAAGCCGAGCGGCCGGATATAGATATTGCGGAATGCAACCGAACCATGATCGCCTTGTAATTTGAGCGGATTCTCGCTCGCTTCGGGAATCTGGTAATGCTGCCCGGTCGGACCGGTCAACTCAACGTTTTCCTGCACCAGCACCTCGTTGAGAAGGACGCGGAGGAAGAGGGCGTTCGAGATCTTCTTGCCCGCCGCATCGAACTTCGGTCCCCGGAACCAGATGTGCAGAGATTGCCACTGGCCCGGAGGACGGCTGGCGTTTACCCGCGGCGGAGAGCCGCCGGTCTTGTCCGCGCGGCGGTAAATGCCGCCGTTGTCGCCGACCGTGAGCTGGCCGGTGTAATCGTAGCTATCGAAGATCTGCACTTCATAATGCGAGTGTAGAAAGACACCCGAATTGGACCCGCGCGGCAGCATGAACTCCAGGTAGAGTTCGCAGTCGCCGAACTTCTCCTCCGTCATCAGGTCACTGGTGACGCCGCGCTTGCCGTTCACGATGCGGTCGCCCGGCTCAGGGCTGTAATCAAGCTGCTTGGGGTTGAAGATCCGCCTCCAGTTGACGCTCCTGGTGGCCACCCATTCATGCGGCTTGCCATCGGCGCTGCGCCATCCGGTGAGGTCCTTGCCGTTTAATAGCGGACGCCAGCCGGGCTGGGAAAGAAACGGGGGATCGCCGTGCATCTCCTGGGTGTATAAGTCGGGAAGCTGAGCGGTGACCGGGATACTGCACAGGCCAGCGGCAATCAAGAATAAAGGCACTCTCATCAAACGTCTCCTACCGAGCAAGCGTGGAACGGCCCGCGGCGGCCCGGATCGCGGCGGCAATCGCGCGTGTGGTTTCCTCGTCCCCCATCAAGACGCGGTGCGGAAGCCAGAATGCATCCCGCACGCAGGCCTCCGACACCGGGCAAGGTTCCACCCGGCAGCCGCCTCGCTGATAGAGCGGGTTTCCGTACAGGGGGTGGGGATAGAATGGGGTGCAGGGAACTCCCGCCGTAACCAGGCGCTTGTGAAATTGGTCGCGCGAAATGCCCGACTTCGACTCGTCGATCCGCCCCAACAAGAGGTAGTAAGAATTGGCCGTCACCTGGGGAGGTATCTGCTGAAAAACAAGCCCCTCCACATCGGCCAGTTCCCTCCTCAAGAGCGTGGCATTATGGTTGCGCTGGCGGATTTGCTCCGGCAAACGCTCCAGTTGCGCCAACAGGACGGCCGCCTGCCAGGCGCTC
Source organism: uncultured Solibacteraceae bacterium (assembly GCA_964429095.1). Lineage (GTDB taxonomy): Bacteria > Acidobacteriota > Terriglobia > Bryobacterales > Bryobacteraceae > JAJFUV01. The sequence goes on from CAYSBM010000569.1 coordinate 2,035, forward strand.
ATGCGGTAGTTGGCGCCAAGAGTGTAGTGCGTGAACCAGCCCTGGCCCGTGCGCCGCCCCTGGTCGGCGCAGGAACGCGCGCGCTCAGCCAGATCTGGATCGCGGGTGGTGAGAATGCCTCCCTCGCCGGAAGTCATCACCTTGGAATTCTGGAAGCTGAACGATCCAGCCAGCCCGAGGCTGCCGGCCCGGCGCCCGTTCCACTCCGAACCGTGCGCGTGAGCAGCGTCTTCGAGAAGGATCAAGCCGCGCTGCTGGCACAAGGAGATCAGCCGGTCCATGTCTGCCAGGGGGCCGCCGAAATGCACCACCAGGATGGCCTTGGTCCGGGCCGAAATCGCGGTCGCGGCACGATCCGGATCCATGTTGAAACTGTAAGGTTCAATGTCCACAAAAACCGGCGTGGCGCCGACGCGGGAAACCGCCGTGGCGGTG
>CAYSBM010000570.1:0-2453 GCA_964429095.1 uncultured Solibacteraceae bacterium
GCACCGCCGGGCAAAGCCAGAAGCATCCGGCCGCGTCCGCGAGAGGCTCGCACGAGAGATCGGCACCACCGTGCACAAGGTCCGCCAGGCACTCGTCGTTCAGAATGCCGATCCCGGACTGCTGAAACAGGTGGCCCAGGGAACGCTCGCGCTGCACGAAGCCGCGCGCCGGGTGAAGGCCGCACCTGCCCCTCAGCCGTCAGCACCGCCGGACGAATTGCCTCCCGCGCCGGCGGCCGCTCCGGAAGGCCCCTCCAAGCGCCGGCAGATGATCGAGAACGCCGCCAAGCGCAGGATGATCGACGGGCTTTCCCACATTCAAGGCGCTTGCCGCGGCCTCTCGCGGCTGAATCTCTCCGCGGTCTCGAATGCCTGCACCGCGGAGGAAACACGAACCTGGGCGGCCATCGCCCGCAGCGCGGCAAGGGATCTTCGCGCCGTCGCCTCGAAGCTTCTCGCCGCCCTTGGAGAAAAGGAATGAATCCGAAGAAGCCGAAGTCCCGCATGGTGCGGGTCGAGGCCCAGACGCTGCGCATTCATCCGCTCGCGCAGCGCGGCCTCGTGCCGGCCAAGCTCAAGAAGCTGATGGCCGAACTGGACCTGGATGCGATCGGCGTCCTGCATGCGGTCGAGTACGAGATCCCCGGCCACGGCCTCGGGATCTGGATCATCGACGGCCAGCACCGCTGGCGCGCGCTCATGGAGCACGGATTCGGCGAATGGCCGGTGGAAGGCAAGATCCACTGCGATGTCACCGACAGCGCCCGGGCCTCGGAACTGTTCCTCAAGCTCAATGATCGCTCGCCGGTCTCGCCCTACGACAAGTTCGTCAACGAGGTCAAGGCGGGTTTTCCCAGTGCGGTGGGCATCCTCGATTTGCTCCGAGCCCGCGGGCTGGAACTCGTGCGCACCAGCGGCGACGGCCACATCTGCTGTGTCTCGGCGCTGAAGAAGATCCACGGGCTGGATGGCGGCAAGGCGCTCGCGCTCGCTCTGGACACGGTGCTCGCCGCCTGGGGCAAGGTTGCCGGCGCGGTGGAGGGCACCGTGATCGAGGGCATCGGGTTGATCTACGGAACCTACGGCGCCTCCGTTGATCAGGCGGCGCTTGTGAAGAAGCTGGCCAAGTATCCCGGCGGAGCTGCCGCACTTGTTGGCGATGCGAAGGGCCTCAGGAATCTTCGCGGCGCTACACTCGCCCGCTGCATCGCCGAAGCGGCCATCGAGAAGTACAACGCCGGCCGGCGCACGGGCAGGTTGGTCCCGCTGTAGACGGAGCTCCGGAAATGAACGATTACAAGACGCGTCTGCCGCTGGCCTGCCTGGCCGCGCTGGTACAGCGCTGCGGGAAGGCGATCGTGATCGCGGACGGAGATGTCGAAGCCGCGCTCGACAACCACACCGAGGTGATGTGGGAGCACGACCACCACGCGAAATGCGTCCGGTTGACCGTTCCGGTGGAGGCACAGCGGTGAAGCGGCAGCCCGTGCTCGAAAAGAGCATCGTCAGCGGCATCGTGAAGGCGCTCAGGGCGCACCCCGGCGTTGTCGTGAGGAAACGCCACGGCACGGCCATGGGCGTCGCCGGCGACCCGGACTTGTACGGCACGATCGGCGGCCGGCACTTCGAGATCGAGGTAAAGCGGCCTGGTTCGCCGTTGTCCGAACTCCAGGCGCAGCGATTGCGCGAGTGGGCGCACGCGGGCGCCCTCACCGGAGTTGCGCACACGGCCGAAGACGCGCTGCGGATTCTGGGGCTGGAGGCATGAGCGCACTCCCCTACAGCCTCGATGCGCTGCGCCGGTATCGCGAGGAGCGGAAGGCGCCGAAGCGGGAGCTTTCGATCCTCGAACAGGTGCCGCCGGATGCTCCGGCGGACGACGCCGTTCTGACCGTGTGGAACGGCGAGCGGTTCGTCGCGTGGGAGAAGTGGCTCGCCACGGCGCCTGTCGTGATTGAGGACCGGGCGGCCGGACCGGTGATTCCCGCCGATGCCGAGTGCGTCAGCGCGGACTGCGGCGGAACGCGCGTCTGGCTCGCAAGGGATGGCGACCGCTGGCTGATGTTCGCCGGGTCGCGGAGGAGCAGAAGGAAAGATTTCGCATCGCCGTTCCTGGAGCACGCGATCCGGACGGCGGAAGCCTGGTACGGCACGCCGGCCGACGGCTGGCATGTGGAGAAGAGGAGAAATGGAAATCGGAACGACAAAGCCGAACCTCGCGCGGCCGACGCGGTACTTCCGGACGTTCACCGGCCTGACGGTGCATCCTCTGGCTCCGAGTCCGGATGAGATCGATATCGACGACATCGCCCACTCGCTGGCACACCAGTGCCGTTTCTTGGGCCACACGGACGGCTTCTATTCCGTGGCTCAGCACTCGGTCCTGGTCAGCGAGCTCGTGCCGGAGGCCGCCGCGCTCTGTGGCCGGCTCCACGCTGCCGCCGAGGCGGACC
>CAYSBM010000571.1:0-724 GCA_964429095.1 uncultured Solibacteraceae bacterium
TCCACGTCGGCTTCCAGGGCCACCGAGTCGTAGGCCTGGGCCAAGGGGTACAGCAGTTCATGCACCGAGATCGGAGTGCCTTCCTTGAAACGCTTGGAAAAATCGTCACGCTCCAGCAGGCGCGCCCCCGTATATTTGGCCGCTAGCCGGATCATGCTCTGAAAATCCAGTTTCAGCAGCCAGTCGGAGTTGAAGCGCACCACGGTCTTTTCGGGATCCAGCACCTTGAATACCTGCGTCTTGTAAGTCTCGGCGTTCCGCTCGATTTCTTCCAGCGTCATGGGTGGGCGCGAAGCGTTGCGGCCTGTCGGGTCCCCGATTAATCCGGTGCCCGCGCCGATTACGAAAATCACCGTATGGCCGAGATCCTGGAAATGCTTCATCTTCCGCAGCAGCACGGTGTGGCCCAGGTGCAAGTCCGGCGCCGTAGGGTCGAAACCGGCTTTCACGCGCAAGGGACGGCCGGTGGAGGCGCACTCGGCCAGCCGCTCCCGCAAATCCTCTTCACGAATCAATTCGGCAAGGCCCTTGCTTATATAGGAAATCTGTTCATCAATCGGTGGAAAGGGCACACTAGTATTGTACGATTGGTAAGTTGTGCTCTGCCTGGAGAAGCGTTGGGAGAAAAGCAACTGGATTTGGCTCGTTTGGCTGATCGCTTCTCTGGCGCTCACTGCCAGACCTTTTCTCTGGCAGATCCAATACTTCAAGAGTCCCGGCCCCC
>CAYSBM010000571.1:734-2443 GCA_964429095.1 uncultured Solibacteraceae bacterium
GGGGTGTGGCTGTTCCTGCTGCCCGTCTCTGTGCTGGGAGTTGCATTGTACTGCCGCCTTCGCCGCGCCTGGCTGTGGCGCTATGAACCCATCCTATTGGCGTCGGCGTTGGCGGTGGCGCTTCTTGCCTATGAACCGCTGGCGGCCCTGGTTGCCTTGCTGATGCTGGTTTCCGGCTATGCGGCCGGGCGGCGCATCCTGCACTGGTTGGGGTTAAGTATCGAGGATCCGGCTGGCGACATTGCGGTTTCGGCGGCGGCGGGCTTGGGAGCTCTTTCCTGGGCACTCTTCTGGTTGGGGCTGGTGCGGCTGTACTATCCCGCCATTTTCGCGCTTATACTGGCGGCGCCCAGCCTGCTCGACTACCGCGAGACCGCGGCCTTGGGTGCTTCGCTGCGGCGGCTGTGGCTGCGCTGGACGGCAGACGAGGAGCTGAGCCGGCCTCTGGGCGGCATCCTAATGGTCTACGGCGCCTTGTCGGCCGCCATGACTGCCATGGTCTCGCTGGCGCCGAGTGTCGTCTTCGATGCGCTCAAGATGCACCTTACCCTGGCCGCCTGTTTCGCTCGCCAGCATTCGCTCGCGCCCCTGCCCCTGCTGGACTACTCCTACTTTCCTCAAGGCGCGGAAGTCTTGATGGCGGCGGCGTACTCTTTGGCCGGGCAAGCGGGGGCGCAGATGGCCGCGCCGATGTGGTTTGCTCTGGTCCTGCTGCTGTTGGTAAGCATCATCCGCCGCGCCCGCGCAAGCAGGCTGAGCGTGCTGGCGGGTGTGGCGGCCGCCGTCTCCATGCCGTTTCTGCACTGGTCCGGCAGCGTGGCCAAGAACGATATGCTGCTGGCTCTGTACCAGTTGGCGGCGCTCGATGCTTACCTACGGTGGCGTGCCAGTGGGCGGTTCGCCTGGATCTGGCTGGGTGCGTTTCTGTTGGGGAGCAGCTTCGGAGTCAAGCATGTGGCTTTGGTCGGCGGATTGGGGCTTGGCGCCTTGTATCTTCATGCCGCTTGGACCGGCCGGCGCCATCGCGCGGCTGTGGCTGTAGCCGGTCTCATTTTCGGGCTTTTCGGTCTATGCTGGCACGCCCGCGCCTATCGGCTCACGGGCAACCCCGTTTATCCGGAGCGTCTCAGCCGCAGCGTGGACCTGAAAATCCGGTCGGCCCGGGGCCCCCTGGAGGTGCCTGTCTCGCGTAAGCTCACGCGAGTGTGGCGGCTGCTTTACAACGGAAAGCTGTTTTTCGAATCGCCCCTGAAAAGCCCCATGGGGACGGCGCTGCTGCTGGCCTGGCCAATCTGGCTGCTGGTGCGCCGCCGGGAGAGTTCGGCCGCGGAGCGGGCCTGTCTGGCTTTTTGCGGAATCTCCCTAGTCTACTGGATCTATCACATCCCCGCGCTACGTTACGCCCTGGCTCCCTTGGCGCTGATAGCCGCGCTCACTGTTTCCCGTTTGGCCGCCTTCGGCTATGCGCAAGGATCCTGGTGGCGGCCAGCAGTTACGGCAACCTTGGCCTACGTTCTGTTGTTTGGCGTCTGCGGGACAGCGATTTTGGAGATCAATGCGCCCCAGATACGCTACTTTGCCCGGCAGTTGGATAAGGCGGGATACTTGCGCGAGGCGCTGCGCACCTACCGCTCAATCGAATTCTTGCGCCGCCAGGCGCTGCCGGGGGAGCGGATCTACGGGGTCAACCATTGCTCCTACGCGTACGC
>CAYSBM010000572.1:0-2169 GCA_964429095.1 uncultured Solibacteraceae bacterium
TGGAAGGCCGCACTTCGCCCGCATCCTGGTGGCCAAGGGGTACGTGCCCACCTACGAATCCGCCTTTCGCGTGTATCTCGGCAAGTCTGGATGTGCCTACGTGGCGCGCGAAGCACCGGAAGTAGGAGAAGCGATCCGGAGGATTCAACAAGCTGGCGGCGTAGCGTCGCTGGCTCACCCGGTGCGGCTGAAGCAGTACGGCGCGGGCTTAGCAGAGGTGGTCTTGCGCATGAAGGCTCTGGGGCTGGCGGCCAGCGAGAGCTACCACTCGGAGCACTCCGACCAAGACGTCGAGCTTTTCCGGGCCATGGCGCTGGATTACGGCCTGCTCCCAACCGGGGGCTCAGATTACCACGGGGACCTGAAACCCGGCGTCCGGCTGGGCATGGGTTCGACGACCTGCGCTTCCATCCCCATGGATATCCTGCTTCAACTGCGCGCTTCAGCCCGGCCGTGAGGCGGAAATTACGGCCCGGCGGCCACTTACGGTAAACTCCGCCCCGGTCTTGGCAAGGTCCGCGCGCACATAAGCCAGCGCTACGACGTGACCCAGGGCGGGCGAGAAGGCCGCCGAAGTGACGGCGCCGGCGACGGTCGCGCCATCCATCAACCGGTCGCCAGGCATGGGGGGAACTTCGGCCTCTATGGCGAGGCGGGTCAGGAGGCGGTTTACGTGGCCCCGGGCGCGGACGCGCTCCACGATTTCCTGGCCAAGGTAGCACCCCTTGTTGAAGTTCAGCGCCAGAGTCAGTTGCGTTTCCTGTGCCAGGTTCGATTCGGTGATGTCTTCCCCGTACCGCGGCCGTCCGTTCTCAAGACGCACGGTGCGGACTGCCTCCGGCGAGGCGGGTGCCGCTCCGGCTGACTCCAGTTCCGCAATAAGGTCCGCCCGTTCGCTGGCCGGCGCTATGATGCGGTAACCCGGCTGGCCGGTAACGCTCAGCGCCGCTACCAGCCGTTTGTTCCATTCACGATGGCCGAAGGCATCCTGGGGTGTGGGCGCGCCCAGCGCCGCGAGCGTAGCGGCGGCGCGCGGCCCCTCGATGCCGATGGCGCAGGTGGTCTGCCGGAGATCTTCGAGAGCGGCGTCGTCGGCGATGATGTGTTTTTCGATGTGCGCGGCGAGCGAGCCGGCGGTTTCCGGCTCGGTATCGAGCAGAATGTGATCCTGGCGGGCCAACAGATAGGCGTCGCCCAGAATGCGTCCCTGCACGTTGAGGAAAAATGCATAGCAACCCTGGCCGCATTCAAGCCCCTCCACGCGGTTGGTGCACATGGCGTGAAGCAGGCGCGAGCGGTCCGCGCCGCCGACCGCGATTCTTCCACGGGCTGAGAGGTCGATCCACGCCGCGCCCTCGCGCAGCGGCACATACCCGCCTCCGGGGGAGCCCTGCATAGTGAAAGTATACAATCTAGCTATGATCCACGAGATTCTGCCGGTAGGGCCGCTGGCTTGCAATTGTTCGGTTTTCGGCGACGAATCCAGCAGAACCGCTATCGTGATCGACCCGGGCGGTGATGAAGACGGCATCCTCGCCGTTCTGGAGCGGCACGGCCTACGCGCTGTCTATATCGTCGTCACGCACGCGCACATCGATCATATAGCGGGAGCGGCGAAGCTGAAGAAGGCCACCGGGGCGCCCGTGCTTATGAATATCCGGGATTTACCGCTTTACGATCAGATCGCCACGCAGGCGGCCTGGCTCGCCATGCCGGTGCCGGAAAAGACAGCCATCGACATCCCCTTGCGCGAAGGAGGCGAGTTGGTGCTCGGTGAAACGAAGTTCCTGGTGCTGGAAACCCCCGGACACTCTCCCGGCAGCATCAGCTTATGGATTCCGCCGGAGAGCAAGGTGGTGGCCGGAGATACGCTTTTCCGCGACAGCATCGGGCGTACGGACCTGCCCGGCGGAGATGGGCGGGCGATTCTCGCTTCGATTCGTGAGAAGCTCTTTGCGCTGCCCGAGGAGGTCGAAGTAATCCCCGGGCACGGCCCGCTAACCTCCATCGGCCGCGAAAAGGAGCAAAATCCGTTCTTGCAGGGGTTCTGAAGGGGTGCGCCATGATCAGCCTGCCATACTCCCTGGTCATCGAGGCCACTGAGGAACCCGATTACTTTGGGTTCTATTCTTCCGACCTGGAAGGCTTCTCGGGCGTCGGGCACTCGGT
>CAYSBM010000572.1:2179-2441 GCA_964429095.1 uncultured Solibacteraceae bacterium
TTCTTGCAGGGGTTCTGAAGGGGTGCGCCATTCAGTATTCTGGTGGAGGAATGTATATCCCACAGTGGCCCATTGGCAACGAGCGTGAGCTGGAACTGCTGAAAGAAGTTCTCGAGAGTAACCAGTGGGGCGGTTACCACGAATTTATCGGGCGCTTTGAGCGGGCCTTCTCCACATTCCAGCATTGCTCCTACGGTGTGAGCGCAGCGAACGGGACAGTGACGTTGGAAATGGCGTTGGAGGCTGCGGGTGTGCGGCCGGG
>CAYSBM010000573.1:0-2436 GCA_964429095.1 uncultured Solibacteraceae bacterium
AAAGGTCACATGGTTGAAAAGCGCCGCCCGAGATTCATCCCACATCCGTACCGATGACAATAATGGCCACGGGTGTACCACCGATTCTTGTATGCAGCACCCAATCCTCGCCTGCTTGGGTCAACCCTGGGCTTGCATCAGGGTCCTTGCGCAAGCTCAACGAAAGCGGATGCGGTCCTCCAGCGGCCTTGCGGGCCAATTCCATCAAGTTCTCAAAACCGGGCGTGGCGCCCACGCCGGGGTCGTCGGCCAACCGCACCAAGATCAAAAAGTCGCGTTGCGGAGCCACCCCTTGGTGATCGCCGTTGACCGGATACAGACTGTAACGCAGCGTATAGATGCCGGGCTGGATCTGAAAACCTCGCCGGTCGCTGGCTTCCGCCGAAAACCGGGCCACGCCAAGCAGCGCTCCATGAGGAATCATGGGCAGCGAGACGTTCGGCTCGCTGGAAGGCGGCCCGGCCGGCAACTCCGTCCGCATCCAAATTTCGAATTGGGTCGAGCCATTCCCCCCAAGGATTTTGACGCCGTTGGGTTGCAGCGCATTGCGCATGGCTTCGGGGAGCTCGGCGGGCGGCGCTCCAGCGTCCGCCAATTTGTATTCGGCCGCGGCCAAGGTTGACACCAGAACTGCAATCACAGCCAATAAGCGCATCTCGAGAGCCTCCTCTCGGCCCCCAAAGGGCCGCTAAAACTTCAGCGCCGGCGCGAGCGCTTCGTCCAGGGCTTCATCGGTGATCGAACCCAACCGGACATTTTTCAAAAGTTGCCACCGCTCGACGTGCTGCACCGCCTCGCCGGGAGCAACCCGCGTCAAGGGTCCCAAGGTTTCCAGTTCCAGCATTACGTCGTTGGTGAAGGTTTCAAACGAACACCCGAAGTCCGGGTAAATCTTTGCCGGGTCTGCGGAAGTACGCTTCACAAACAGATCGCTGCCCAGGAGATAGGCCGCCCAAGTCTTAGGATTGAACAGCCCCACCTTCTGCGGCGCGCTCACCGAGGGATCCTGCCGCAGCGTGAGGTACTTTCGGGTGAACTTCCAACGCGGGTCGGAAAAATCGGTGTAGGCCCACATAACCAGCGGGTTGGTGGGCAGAAGCACTTCGGGATGCTTGCCTCGCGGCGGGAAGCCTGTGATGGCCAGGCCGTTGGGAGCCATCATAGTCAGCGTCCAGGGTGCGAACTCGATGGTCCAGGCGGTGTGATTCCTGACGCGGTGCACCAGTTCCACTTCCGAGCCGGAAGGCGACATCCGGATCGCCATTTGCTTCTGAATGCCGGTGGTTGGTTCAACAGGCTCTGTTGCGATAAGCACGCTGTTGCTGATTTCCACGGAAACCGGGACATTGTCCGGCGCCCAGGAAGTGGCCAGCGTTTCCGGCGCCACCCAGATGCGGTGTCCGCCTCGAAGCTGAAACTCCCTTTCGCCCGATTTGCCAAGCTGCTCGGGATATTCCTTCAGCAAGTTTTGTCCGCCCACGAACGCATAGCGCATTACGCGCGGACCCACGTCTCCGGTGACGATCAGCTCCACCTCGCCGTTGGTCACGCGGTAACAATTCGGCCATCCTTTCCAGGCAATCTTTTCGATCTTTACTTCGGCGGAAACAGTCATGGCAATAAATAGTGCAGCCGCAAGAATCTTGAACATCGCATACGCTATTATCGCGCAAACTCACCTGTCCGCGCGGCGCAGATGATCATAGCCCAACACCGCCAGCGGCCGCCCGAAGAAGTTGACCGCGCCCGGCTTTCCCTTCTCCATGACGCCGATCCTGGTGAGGGGCAATCCTCGATAGCTGTCCGGCGGGCGAGCGTCCGCCCCTAGCGTAAACAACAGTTCGTAATCTTCGCCCCCGTGCAAAGCTTGATCGAGCGTCGCGCCGTGCGCCACCGGCAGCGGCCGGTCCAGGCGCGCTTGCAGCCCAGATGCTTTGGCCAAACGGTACAGGTCGATAGACAGCCCATCGCTCAAATCCATGGCCGCAGTGGCCCTTAAGCGCGAGCGAAGGTAGCTACCCAACTCGAGCCTCGGTTCGGGATACAAGTGCCTGCGCCAGGCCGCGCCGCGGCCGGTTTCCAGCCCCAGAGCCGATCCGCCCAGTTCTCCGGAAATCCAGATGGAATCACCGGCTCGAGCGCCGTCGCGCCGCAGAGCCGTGCCGCGCGGGGCCACGCCACCAACCACGATGTCGCAATACACCCGTTCGGCGTGCCCCAGGTCTCCGCCCGCCAGCACCGCGCCGCAGCGCCGCGCCAGCCGCAGCAAGCCGCGGTAGAATTTCTCCAGCCACCCTTGGTCCGTCCAGCCGGCGAGCGCCAGGGAAACCAAAACGAACCGCGGAGCGCCACCCATGGCGGCGATGTCGCTCAAAGCACGAGCCAGCGCGCGCCAGCCCACCGCCCGCCAGGCTTCGGCCACCGGCCGGCAGGTCG
>CAYSBM010000574.1:0-2429 GCA_964429095.1 uncultured Solibacteraceae bacterium
GACCGCGCGCCAGATCCGCGCCACGGCCGTCTTGCGGTCGGTGAACTTCTTGACCAGCTTCAAGTCGCCGAAGGGCGGCACGCCCGCGAAGCCGTTCCAGATCTCGACCAGGCGGTCGGTGGGCCAGTTGGCGGCGAGCTTGGCGAGTTCCTTCTCCGTGCTGAATCGCGCCTGACCCTCGGGGATCGTCTCTCCGGCGAGGTAGGCGGTGATGGTGTTGTCGGTGTCGATGGCAAACGTCGTCATGGTGAGGTTCCTTTCTATCGGGTCATGCCGGCGAGTTGATCGTCGGCGGTTAGGTGCAAGTTCTTGAAGTAGCCGCTCGCAACTCTCGCCCATCCGAATGGGGTCGAGAGCTCGTGTCGCGCGGCAATGCGGCTGAGTTTCAAGCGGTGCGTGCCGTTGGGAAACTCCTTCTTGAGGTGGCCCCAGCGGTCGAGCTTCCAGCCGTTCCGCGTGGCCCAGGCGATGAGTTCTTCTCGCGCGATGGCCATGGCGTCAGTCCTCCTCCCGGCGTGTGGTGGCTTGCGTCAGTGCCTCGACCGCTTGCCAGAGCAAATCAACTGCGGTCTTGCGGTCGGCGAACTTGTCGAAGGGGAATTCGCTAGCGAGCCTGGCCCACGTCTCGGCCATCTGGGCGGCGGTAGTGGCGTTGTTGTCTGTGTCCTTCATAGCGACCCCATTCATCGCTCGGGGGCGCAGAACAATCAAGCAGAATCACACATCTGAATCTCGCGACGTTTCAAACAGATAGTGGCCGCTATGTCGGATAAGCTGATGACCCAGGCCGAGTACGCGCGGCACCGTGGCAAGAGCCGCCAGTACATCAGCCGCCTGGTCATGGCTGGCGTGCTGGTCATGCGGGGCGGCAAGGTGGACGTGGCCGCCTCGGACGCCGTGCTCGACGACCGGCCCGAGCCGGTCTCCGAACGCGTGGCCGCCGCGCCTGTCGAAACCGCGCCCACCGGAACCACCTTTGCCCAGGCCAGGACCGCCGACATGGTCTTCAAGGCCAAGCTCCGCAAGATGGAGTACGACGTGCGGATGGGCAAGCTCGTCGAGGCGGAACTGGTCAAGCAGCGCTGGTCCACAATCTACCGTCTGATCGTCGACCGGATCCTGGCGTGGCCGAACCGTCTCGCGCCCGAGGTGGCGGCGCTCACCGACGAGCGGCAGGTGCGGGAAGCCATCCTGCGGGAGGCGCGAGCGCTGGTCAACGATCTGCGCGCGGACGTGCAATATGCGCGTTGAGGAGATCCAGATCCTGGCGGCCGATGTGCTGGCGCCGCCGCCCGACCTGACGGTTTCCCAGTGGGCCGATCAGAATGCGCGGCTGAGTTCGGAATTCGCGGCGGAGAAAGGTGAATGGCGGACAGATCGCGCCCCGTACCAGCGCGCGGTGATGGACGCCATGGGACCGTCGAGCCCGTACGAAACGGTCGTGATGATGTGGGCAGCACAAAGCGGCAAGACCAGCCTCCTGGGGCACTTCCTCGGCTACATCATCGATTTGGACCCCGGGCCGGTGCTGCTGGTCGAGCCGCGCGAGGTGGACGCCGAGGCGTTCTCGAAGGACCGCCTCGCGCCGATGCTGCGCGATACCCCGTGCCTGCGCGGCAAGGTGGCGGATGCGCGCTCGCGCGATTCGAAGAACACGATCCTGCACAAGAAGTTTCTGGGCGGCTCGATCACGCTCGCGGCGGCGAACTCGCCCGCGGGTCTGGCCATGCGCTCGATCCGCTACTGCCTGCTGGACGAGGTGGACCGCTATCCGGCGAGCGCGGGCAGCGAAGGCGATCCGGTGAACCTCGCCATCACTCGCACGGCGAACTTCTGGAACCGGAAGATCGTGCTCTGCTCGACGCCGACGACCAAAGGCGCCTCGCGCATCGAGCAGGCCTGGCTCAACTCGAACCAGCAAAGCTTCTGGCTGCCGTGCCCGCACTGCGGCGCGTTCCAAGTGCTCGCCTGGGGAAACCTCGTCTGGCCCAAGGACGCGCCGGAGAGGGCCGAGTACCGCTGCGCGCACTGCTCGAAGCGGATCGCCGACTGGCAGAAGCACCAGATGCTCAAGGCCGGCGAGTGGCGCGCGGCGCGCCCCGAGGTCACCGATATCGCCGGCTTCTGGATCAACGGCCTGTACTCGCCGTGGCGCAAGTGGGGCGCACTGGCGAAGAAGTTTCTCGCCGACAAGAAGTCGATCGAGACGCTGCGCGAGTTCGTGAACACCGTGCTCGCCGAGCCGTGGGACGATGCCGCCGAGACCACGGTCGATCAGGCCGCGGTGATGGCGCGGCGCGAGCACTACCGGGCGGCGGCGCCGTATGGAGCTGTGGTGCTGACCGCCGGCGTCGACGTGCAGCAGGACCGGCTCGAGTAGGAACTGGTGGCCTGGGCGCGCGCCGAGGAGTCGTGGTCGATCGAATTCC
>CAYSBM010000575.1:0-2414 GCA_964429095.1 uncultured Solibacteraceae bacterium
CCTCCTTGATCTTGAAGACGATCTTCATCAGGTCGGAGCCGATGTCGGCGATCTTCGTGAAAATACCGCCGGCGACTCGCAACGCGGCCGCGCCCAGCGATTCGCCGATGGCGAAGCCGATGAAGCACGGGCCCGCCAGGTTGCCGGGAACGAACAGCAGGATGAAGAGCATGATCAGCAGTTCCACGCTGATCAGCAGCATGCCGATGCTCATGCCCGCCTGGAGCGGAATATCGTAGCAGGGGTATGGCTTGCCGCGCAGGCTGGCGAAAGCGGCGCGCGAGTTCGCGAACGTGTTCACACGCATGCCGAATGCCGCCACCAGGAAGCTACCTGAAATGCCGATCAGGCTGAACAGCAGAATGATTACCACCTTGAAGGCTTCAAATCCTTGCAGGAATCCGAAGTAAAAGATAATAATCACGCCAATGAAGCATTCCAGCAGCAGCAAGAACTTGCCCTGCGTGAAAAGGTAGGTCTTGCAGGTTTCAAAGATCAGTTCCGAAACTTCGCGCATGGCCGAGTGCACCGGCATGTTCTTCAAGCGCGAATAAATCACCAGGCCGAAAATAAAGCCCAGCGCACTCACCAGCAAACCGGCCATGAGCAGCGAGCGGCCGCCGATGCCGCCCAAGAATGTGGCCTGATCCAAATCCGGCAGAATAAGGTTGGCTTCGCCGCCGCCGTGATGCTCTTGCGCCATCACCGGCGCGGCGACCAGAACTAGAAGCAACATGGGCAGGATGGCGCGGAGCAGGCGCGCAAAACCTCCCGAGAAGCGTAAACTCGCCGCGCCGCTGGAGGCGGACGTGGCTACACTGCGGGACATCGAAAGGAACCCTCCTCTTCTCTTCTTGGAGTCGAACACCCGGCAAGTTTGGGCCCTCTCGCCGGGCGAATCAGATTACTTTGCAAGACGGGTGACCCAAACCATTACTATATCGGGCCGAAGGTTGGGGAATCAACCCGGAAGGAGCGCCCAACAGAGGCGGCGCAGCGAAGGCGCCGGAGGGCATGCCGTCATCAGCCGCCAGCGGCGGAAATGAGATACACTAGAGGTACCTCCCGAAAGCCAGTTTTCCAACTCAGGCTGGAACTGGAAGCAACCGGAATTACATCGTTTCGTCAATTTGCTGGACTTTATGCACAAAGATCAAAAGAAGAAGATCTTGGCTGCCGTCGGGGACCTCTTCTTCACCATCAAGATCCGCGACACGGCGCGCAAGCTGGGGCTGGACGCCGAATTCGTAAAATCCGACAAGGATCTTCTGGAACAAGCAAAGAACAAGCCCCTGCTGATCATCCTGGACCTGAGTTTTGCGGCGTTGCAGCCTCTGCGGGTCATTAGCAAACTGAAAGGCAACGCCGAGACCAAGCCGCTCAGCTTGATTGGGTACTTGCCGCACGTGGAAGGCGAGTTGAAGCAGAAGGCTCACGAAGCGGGATGCGATATGGTGCTGGCCCGCTCGGCGTTTTCTCAAAACCTGCCGCAGATTTTGAAACGCCACGCCGGGATACACTGATTTGCCGGCCAACCCGTGCCGCGCCGCTTACCTGCGGGAGAGCACCTGCTGTTCGTAACGGCGGATCTCGTCAAACCAAGCCAGGCCGGCAGGAACATTCTTCAGCATGCAGTAGTAATCCCAAACGGCCGTCCAAGGCAGCGATTTGAGCTCCTCCATGCTCGCCAGACGGGCGGTGTAGTCCATCTTTAGCTCGGCTTCGCGCAGCGCTGCGGTGGGCTCCAGCAGCGCGATCAGCAGCGCTTTGAGCATATTGCGCGCCCCGATGACCCAGGCGGCCACACGGTTGATGCTGGCGTCGAAATAATCCAGGCCGATGTGAATCCGGTCCAACTTGCCGCTGCGCACCAGCTCTTTGGCGCTCGCTTGAAGTTCCTCGTCCAGAAGCACGACGTGGTCGCTGTCCCAGCGCACCGGGCGGCTGACGTGCAGCAGCAGTCCGGGGCAGAACAAGAGCACCGAGGAGATCTTCTCGGAAATCACTTCGGTGGGATGGAAATGCCCGGCGTCGAGCGTGAGCAGCGTCTTGCGCGACACGGCATAGCCCAGATAGAACTCGTGGGAGCCCGCCGTGTAGCTTTCGGCCCCGATGCCGAACAGCTTGGCCTCCACCGCGTCCAAATGAATGGCTGGATCGAGCGGCACGGCCAGGATCTTATCCAGCGAATCAAGCAAACGTTCCCGCGGTCCCATGCGGTCGGCTGGGATGTCTTTGTAACCGTCCGGGATCCAGATATTGGTGACTACCGTCGAGCCCAACTGGCGTCCGCTCTCGGCGCCGATTTTGCGGCAGGCGATGCCGTGCTCGATCCAGAAATTGCGGATGCCCGGATCGGGATGCGTGAGCGTGAAGCCGTCGGCTGCTTTCGGGTGCGAAAAGAAGGTGGGGTT
>CAYSBM010000576.1:0-2392 GCA_964429095.1 uncultured Solibacteraceae bacterium
ACGCCCAAAGACTACGCCCTGCCGATGCGCGGCAATGATGTACAAAAGGCCTTGCAGCGTCTGTTCGAACAGCCGCCCCGCCTGAAGGTCACTTTCTCAGAGGCTGTGGCGCACCCCTCCGCTGCGGAGCCGACTGGCAATGAGTCATCCAGCCGGGTTCTCGCAGATCCAGTGGTGAGGCGGTTTCAGGAAGTTTTTCCCGGCAGCCAGGTGCGCTCGATTCGCGACTTGAGGGATACTTAGAACGCTACTGGCCGCCACCAGTCATCAACGAAAGCAAGGAAGCTTGATATGAAATTGCCCGGCAACATGCAGGCTATGATGAAGCAAGCGCAACAGATGCAGGAGCGCTTGCAGCAGGAAATCGCTCAGATCCGCGTGGAAGCCTCCGCCGGCGGCGGAATGGTCACGGTAAAGATGGATGGTCAACGCAACGTTTTGAGCGTCACCATCGATCCGGAAGCCGCCTCCGATATCGAGATGTTGCAGGACATGGTGATGGCGGCTTTTAACGAAGCCTCCAAGAAAGTGGAAGCCGAGTCGCAGCAGAAAATGAGCGGGATGCTCGGCGGCATGGGGCTGCCGCCGGGGCTGTTTTAGCCATGCAGGATTTTGCCGAACCGCTGGCGCGGCTGATCGACGAGTTCAAACGCCTGCCCGGGATCGGGCAAAAATCGGCCCAACGCATCGCATTTCATCTTCTCCGCGCCGAGCGCGGCCAGTGCGAGCGGCTGGCCCAGGCCATCTTGGACGTCAAAGACAAGCTCCGTCTGTGCCAGGTCTGCAACAATATCAGCGACAGTGACTTGTGCCCGTTTTGCCGCGATCCGCACCGCGAAGCCAGCCAGATCTGCGTGGTGGAAGAACCACACAATATCCTGCCTATCGAGACTACCCGGACGTTCCAAGGGTTATACCACGTCTTGCACGGCTCCATCAGCCCACTGAAAGGAATGGGGCCGGAGCAGCTAAAGATTAAGAATCTGCTTCCGCGCCTGGAAGGCGGCCAGGTCAAGGAAATCATCCTGGCCACCAATCCCACGGTGGAGGGCGAAGCCACAGCCGCCTATCTGGCGCGCCTGCTAAAACCGTTGGGTGTAAAAGTATCACGCATCGCCATGGGCATACCCGCCGGCAGCGACATCGAATTCGCCGACGAGGTGACCATGTCCAAGTCCTTGGAAAACCGGCGCGAATTATAGGACTGCGCCGCTTTACGCCCGAGCTTCGGCTGCCAGTTGAGCTTCCATACGGGCTGCGTCTTTTTTCACCGTAAAGAACACAGCGCCGAACAGCAACGCCGCCGCCGCCACGTACACCAGCGCCGTGAGCGAAATGGCGTAACTCAAGCTGGATTCCTGCGCTACGTAACCGACGGCCACGGGAGCGATGCCGCCACCTATCCAGCCGATCGAGTTCATAAAACCGGCCGCGGTGCCGCGCGCCTCGGGCCGGATCACATCGTAAACCGAGGCGAAGATATTGGCGTCATAAAAACCTTTAAACAAACCCCAGGCAATGAGCGCCACGATCAGCCAGCCGACCGATCCGGTCTGGCCGCACAGCAGCACGAAAGGCGCGCCCAACAAGACGCCGAACCCCTGAATGGCGATCCGCCCTCCGGCGGTGCGCTTTCGGAAAATATCGGCCAGATAGCCGCCCAGCGGGCAGCCCACCATGCTGGCCAGTTGGATGTAGAGCGTAGCGGTCAGCCCCGCTCCGGCCAAGCTAAGGTGAAATTTATCGTAAAGGAATTTGGGCATCCAGCTCAACACCACCAGCGCCACGAAGTTCGCGCACATGAAGGCGCTCATCAGCAACAGTACGGTCGGAGTGCCCCAGATGACCCGCAGGAAGTCCTTCACGGGCATGGTCTTGGCCAGCTTGGCCCCCGCCTTGGCGCCGATATCGGCCAAGTCCGCCGCACCGCGCTGGGGTTCCACCAGCGCCTTCATCATGAACAAGCCAAGCAGGATCCCCAATCCGCCAAACACCACAAATCACCCCCGCCCCCCATACTACTGCCCGAGCACCCCAGCGAAGAAGCTTCCGGCAATGGTGCCGATGTAAACCCCGGTCTGATGGATGCCCATGACCCGTGACCGGGTTGCCTTGCCATGGTAATCGCTCACCAGCGACATGGCTGCCGGATAATAGATGGACTCACCCAGCCCAATCAAGGCCCGGAACGACACCAGTTGGGTGAAGTTGCTGGCTGCTGCGGTCAGAGCGCAAACGATACTCCAGGCTTGCAAACCGCCCAGGATCGCCGTGCGGCGCTTGATGCGGTCGGCGATGTTGCCCGCGAAAGGAGCAGAAAGGCCGTATACCCAGGCGAAAGCCGCTGTGAGCCATCCAAGCTGCACGGGCGTAAGGTGCATCTCCTTTTCGG
>CAYSBM010000577.1:0-2387 GCA_964429095.1 uncultured Solibacteraceae bacterium
GTGGGGGGCGGGACGGTGCTGGGGCTGTGGAGCTGGGCGGGTTCGGGTTCGTTGGGGGTCTCGATCACATCTCCGTGGATGTGAACGGGATGGTGGCAGCTTTCCAACGCGGGTGCGAGGAGCTGGGCGAGATCTGGGCCCTAGCTCTCAGGCCGGAGACGCTGGGCGAGCTGCGCACCGTGAACCGCAATTGCCAGCACGGCGCCTGCCTGGTTCTCGGAGACGAGCTTTGGACGAGAGTGATCTACGAATTCGCTTCGGCCTACCGCCGGCACGCGCTTTCCCGCGGGCATCTGCTGAAGTCCCTCACGCCGCTATATCTGGCCCGCGTGGCATCTTTCGTCGTAGAGACGCGCGACATGAATCCGGCCGAAGTCGAAGGCCGGATCGAGCATCTCTGTGTAAGCTTCGAGCAGTTGAAGCCTTATCTGCGTGAACAGTGGAAATGGAACGGCAAGGCCGGGAGCGCAGCTCCGGCCCGTCCGGATCGTGAGGTTGTAACGCCATGACGGAAACTCTTCGTAGTGTTTTGGAGGACGCCTTACAGCGTCTCCACGCCCAAGTGACGGCGCATCTGCCGGCGTTGCTTGCGGCGGCGATTCTCCTGTCCGGCGCCTGGATTCTGGCAGCCGGCTTGAGGTGGTTGATCTATCACATTTTTAAAGGGTTAACCATCGATAAGTTCTTGCGCCAGACGGGCCTGGCGCTCATGATCGACCGCTCGGGCCGCCTCCGCGCCACGCGGATTGTGGCTGAAAGCGTGTATTGGGGCATCCTGCTGTGCGGACTGCTCATGGGCCTGAGCGTTTTCAATACGGACCTTACCAAACACATCACCGACGGCTTCATCTACCTGTTGCCGAAGCTGCTCGCTTCCGGCCTCATCCTGCTTGCTGGAGCTTGGCTCAGCCAGTTTCTGGGACGCAGCATGCTGGTGTGGAGCGTGAATGAGGCGCTGCCTCACCCGCGGCGTCTGGCAGCCCTGGTCAGGATCCTGATCCTGTTCGTGACCGTGGTCGTAATAGCTGACCAAATGAATTTCGCCCGCGGCGTTTTTCTGACCGCATTCGTCATCCTGATCGGCGGCGCGGTGCTATGCGCCGCGCTCACCATCGCTCTGGGCGCGGCGGGCAGCGTGCGGAAATACCTGGACGAGAAGCGCGAAGCGCGCGAATCCTCCGGCGAAAGATCCTTGTGGAACCACCTCTAAAGGCCGCCGTCCGGGTAACCGAGGATGTGGACTGGACGGCGGCCTTGAAGAGGCTTTCCATCTGAAGAAGAGACGCAGAGTATGTCTCGGCGCGCCAGCGGCGAGAGCCGGTTCCTGGCCGCGATGGTGATGGTTGACTCCTCTAGATGTTGCAGTTTGCTTCGGTGGTGCGCGAACCGGGCCGCGACCAGGAGCATTTGTTCAAGACGCCAAGCTACGGCGCGTGGTTCGACGCGCCGCTCACGGTGAGCAACGGCAGAATGTCTGTTCCTTCCGGCCCGATCCCCCGCTTAAGCCGAGGCGGCGGCTGAGCGTATGGGAATGCGGTGCTTATTGCGCGCGAGCCAAACGTCAAAGGACTGCATGGACGGGTTCAGCTCCCGTGAGAGCGCCAGGTCGCGCGCGCCGCAGAACTCCTTCTCGAAGTCCCGGTTGAACTGGAACATGTTGCCGAGGTCTGCCGCTCCGGGGAAGTCCAAGTTGCGATACTGCTCCGGCGAAATGGCGTTGTGGCGCACCGGCTCGCCAAGATGACGCGCCAAGCCGGCGGCCATTTCGGCCCCCGTCAGGTGCTCGGATGCGATGCCCACGGTTTGGTTGACGAACTGGCTGCCGCGTTTGAAAATCCCGTAGACACACCCACCAATATCCTCGGCCGCGATACTGGGAAGCTTCTTACCGTCCATGGGCAGGGTGAGTTCCAGCGTTCCATCCGGCGCCCGGGCCGGTCCCATGCCGAAGTGGATGAAATTATCCCAGTAGAAGGAAGTGAGCAGGAACGTCACAGGCAAGCCCAGATCCGCAAAAACGTGGTTTGCCTCCCCTTTGCTGTCAAAATGCGGCACTTTGTATTTGCCCATCAGCGTCGGCATGCGGCTGTCCTCGAGCGGCACAAATTTGCGCGTAGCCTCGAGCGTGCTCCAAATTACATGTTCGACGCCCGCGCTCCGGGCGGCATACGCCATAGCCGCGGCGTGCGCCAGCTCGCGCTCCGGGGAGAAATGCGACCAGAAAAACGTGACACAGAAGGCGCCGTAGGCGCCGTGAAATGCCCGCTTGAGGCTATCCCCCCTGTCCAGGTCCGCCTCACCCACCTCCGCTCCAACGGCTGCCAACTCACGAGCCTTGGTTGAATTCACATCCCAGGTGAGCGCACGCACCGCATAGTTGCCGGCCA
>CAYSBM010000578.1:0-2384 GCA_964429095.1 uncultured Solibacteraceae bacterium
GCTGCACGAGTCGGAGTTCTGACCATGCGTAAGCGTCTAGAGGTCTGGCTCTGGTGGCTGCTCGCCGGGTTCGTGTTGGGGCTGATGGTGCTCCACGTCGTGGTGACTTCGCTGGCCTGGGGGCTGGCGGGTCGATAGTGTGACAACCAGGTGGTAACGCTAACGCTTAAGCTGGAGATAGAAGGCAATGCGCGAAAAAGAGTGCTTAGTCTGTAGGCGGAAGTTTCAGTTTGATCGTTCCTCGGCGCGGTTTTGCTCTGATGCCTGTCGGCAGGAATTTCACCGGCTGAGATCGCGGGCGAAACAGTTGAAGCTGGGTGCGGGTCCTGATGCCCGGAACTGGGCAGCGTCGGAACTGGAAAAGCATATCCAGGACTTAAACCGCGATCTGGCGGTCTTGTTTGAGGTCAAGGGGGTGCTGGCTGCCGGGTCTCACGCTGATCCGGCGCTGGATCGTCTGTATGAACAGTTGGTGGTGCTGCAAGGTCGGTTGTCGGCGGCGGCGCTGTCGGCGCAGCAGATGATCTACGATGTCCGGGTGCATAAGATGATGGTTCGGGCCGGGGTGCGGCTTCGTGATTAGCGTAACAGCCGGTTGGTCACGCTAAGACTTGCTGTGACGACGTGGTGTTACGCTACCTGGTGCACCTGAGCGTTGACAGTTGGCGCGTAACGTTTAAACTGTCTGGTTGTTACGGGCGGTTACTCAACACATTCGGCGAATAGAAAAAAGGATGGTAGGCAATGGAAAACATGGTGCGGTTAGATGATGATGAGCGGGGTATCGATCTTCCTGGTTTTAATCTGACTCCTCGCCAGCAATATGAGAAGGCGTTTCAGTGGGCGCGGTTGATGGATCGGGGTTGTATAACTCCGTTGTGCGGGGTGCGCTCGCTGTATTTAGGGGCGGCGGCGGTTTCTATGCTGTATCGCAAGGTGGAAGATCGTTATGTTCGTCCGGGGTCCTGGCGGCATACGTTTCTGCCGTTTTAGTGAAGAGAGGGAGTTGAAGACATGAATGCAAAACAGAGGCGGGAATTTGAGGCGGAGTTTCAGTTGGCGGCGGCTCGTCTGCTGGGGCCCGAGCCTCAGTTAGTGACTTCTGAGCGGGCGGTTCCTCGCCTGGATCGCTGGGCGCTCTGGATTGACCAGTCGGGCGCGGTGGTGACGCGGCTGGCCGGGGAGTTGATTCAAGCTCTGGCTGTGTTGGTCCTGCTGGTGTTCTTTGCGGCGTTGGAATTTGAGCGGGTTCGCCGGGGGGCGTTGGCACTGGATCAGTCGGCGCGCGCGTCGGTCCTGATCGCCCTGGCGCTGGTGGTGGCAAATATCGTGCACCCGGTCTACCGGCTCCGGGAGCATCGGGCGGCAGGTAAAGTCGTAGAGCGTCGAGGCTCGCTGCGCTTGTGGCTGCGTGCGGCCTGGGCGCGGCTGTCGGCGTTGGATTACCAGGTGGTGGAACGTGACCAGCACTATAACCCGGTGCTGCACCTGGCGGCCTTCGTGATTACCTGGGGGACGATCCTCTTTGCCTGTTATGACCTGCTGCGGCCTATTATCTTGGAGTACGGGTCGTCTTGGTCCGGGCTGCTGGGGGC
Organism: uncultured Solibacteraceae bacterium; assembly: GCA_964429095.1. Lineage (GTDB taxonomy): Bacteria > Acidobacteriota > Terriglobia > Bryobacterales > Bryobacteraceae > JAJFUV01. Next base: position 1,596 of record CAYSBM010000578.1, read on the forward strand.
GTTTGCGATTCCGGGTACGGCGCTCAAGTTTCTGGCCGGGGTCGCGGCGTCGGTGGGTGGGGTGATGTTTCTTCAGGCTGCCAGTCACGAGATCGGAGTGAGGATGGTAGTCTCCCGGCCAGTCTCGGCGTTGGATCTGCATCGCCAGCAGCTAGAGGACTACAACCGGCGCAAGGTGGCGCTGTTTGACCAGGTGCGCGCCGATTACTTGTGGCGGCAGGTGGTAGAGCCGGTGGCTATGGCTGCGCTCGTCCAGGAGCCGGAGCCGGTTCAGGAGGTGGTGTCGGCCTGGGTCCCTTTGTCGGGGAATGGTCACCGGAACGGCAACGGGCACAGCCCCACCGGTTGAGGAACTGTCGAAACTGCGGGCTGCCGCTGCCGGAAGTGCGGACACGTCGGCGGCAGTTCTGCTCTGATGGTTGCCGCGTAGCGTACCATCGGAAGATGGCTATACGAAATTGAGGGAGAGTAGTTCTCCCTCTCGGAAAACTACAATCGATTGTGAGGGAAAATGGATAAGGGCATAGAGTTGGATATAGCGATTCTCCGCCAGTTGAAGGATGGCGAGCAGCATTCGACCATGCAGATTGCTAAGGTTCTGGTGGTGTCCGGTGAAGCATCGTCGGCGGTCCAGGTGCGGCGGCGTTTGAAGGGACTGCGGTTGCTGCGGCTGGTGGGGTCGGTGAAGGTGACGCGGCGGAATGCCATGCAGAACACCTATAAGGAACTTCGTTGGTTTGCGGTGGAACTGCCCTTTTGGGCGCGGGGTGGTGAGCCGGTTTTTCTGAA
>CAYSBM010000579.1:0-2373 GCA_964429095.1 uncultured Solibacteraceae bacterium
CTGGGCCGAGGCGATAAGAACGAATTCGAGGAACTGAAGAAAAAGATCGACACCGCCGGTATGACGCCTGAAGCCCAGGAAAAGGCCATGGCGGAACTGCGCCGGCTGGAGGCCATGCCGCCGATGTCGGCCGAATCCACAGTGTCGCGCACTTATCTGGACTGGCTTCTGGCGGTGCCCTGGAAGAAAAAATCCAAGGAAATCCGGGATCTCAAGCACGCCGAGCAAGTTCTGGAAGCCGACCACTACGGGCTGGAAAAGATCAAGGAACGGATCCTCGAATTCCTGGCCGTGCGGCGGCTGGTGAAGGAGCCCAAGGGATCAATCCTTTGCTTTGTTGGGCCGCCGGGCGTGGGCAAGACCTCGCTGGGCATGTCCATCGCCAAAGCCACCGGACGCAAATTTGTGCGGTTGTCGCTGGGCGGAGTTCGCGACGAGGCGGAGATCCGCGGTCACCGCCGGACCTACATCGGGGCCTTGCCGGGCCAGATCATCCAAATGATGAAGAAGGCGGGCACGCGTAACCCGGTGTTCATGCTGGATGAGGTGGACAAGATGTCCACCGATTTCCGCGGCGATCCCTCGGCGGCGTTGCTGGAAGTGCTTGATCCGGAGCAGAACTGGATGTTCCAGGACCATTACCTGGATGTGGAGTACGATCTGAGCCAGGTTTTCTTCATTTGCACGGCCAACGTGATCCACACGGTGCCTCCGGCGTTGCAAGACCGCATGGAAGTCATCCGGCTTTCCGGTTACACCGAAATGGAGAAGCTGGAAATCGCCAAGCGCTTCCTGGTTCCCAAACAGATGCGCGCTTGCGGGCTCACCGGCAAGCAGGTGGAGTTCACCGATGCGGCTTTGTTGAGCTTGATTCAATCCTACACGCGAGAAGCGGGCGTTCGAAATCTGGAGCGCGAAGCGGGCAACATCTTGCGCAAGGTGGCGCGTAAGGTGGTGAGCAGCAACAAAGAGGAGTTTCAGAAGGTGAAGGTGACGCCGGAGGTGGTTTCCGAACTGCTGGGGCCGCCGAAGTTCCGCGATCTGACTGCCGGCCGCCGCAACGAAATCGGAGCAGCCACAGGGCTGGCCTGGACCGAAGTAGGCGGCCAGATCCTGTCCACCGAGGTGACCATCATGGACGGGCGCGGCAAGCTTACGACCACGGGAAAACTGGGCGACGTGATGCAGGAATCGGCGCAGGCGGCCATGAGCTATGTGCGTTCGCGCGCCGTGTCGTTGGGGCTGCCCAAGGATTTCTACCGCCATTTGGACATCCACATACATGTGCCGGAAGGAGCCATCCCCAAGGACGGCCCTTCGGCGGGAATTACCATCGCCACGGCCATCGCCAGTGCGCTGACCAAGATTCCGGTGCGCTGCGACGTGGCCATGACCGGCGAGATCACCTTGCGCGGCAAGGTGCTCCCCATCGGCGGGTTGAAGGAAAAGCTGCTGGCGGCGCACCGGCATGGAATCTTCGAGGCTATTTTGCCGCGCGACAACGAAAAGGATCTGCCGGACATCCCCGAGATCATCCGTAAAGACATGAAGCTGCACTTCGTCGAATCGATGGACGAAGTCCTGAAGATCGCTTTGGAGAGAGAGGTTACGGCGTTGGCGGCCGCGCAGACTACAGAAGTAGTGGCGCAACCGGCCGACGAGAGCCGGCCCCAATAACGCCGTCAGGGAGTGACGCTTGCCGCAGTCATGGCGCAAAGCTCCGGCGGCCGAGTTTATAATGAGTGCAACGAGCCCCGGCCGGTTTCCCGACACCGGGTGCCCGGAAGTCGCTTTTCTCGGCCGTAGCAACGTGGGCAAGTCCACACTGCTGAATTGCTTGCTGGCGGTGAAGGGGCTGGCCAGGACGAGCGCGACGCCGGGCTGCACGCAGGCCATAAATTTCTTCCGGACAGGCGGCGGATGGGTTTTCGCCGATCTGCCCGGCTACGGATACGCGCGGGCGCCGCTCAGTGAAAAAGCGCGCTGGAAGCGCTTGGTGGAAAGCTACCTGCTCGCCCGTGACAATCTGGTTTTGTCCGTCCTGCTTCTGGATGCCCGGCGCGGCTGGATGGAGCCGGATATGGATCTTAAGCAGTGGCTGGAATTCCACCGCAAGCCGTATGTGGTGGTGGCCACCAAGATGGACAAGTTGAAAAGTCATCAGGACAGAGAGCGCGGCTTGGCCGCCATCCGGGAACAGTACCCCGGCGGGCCGCTGGTGCCGTTCTCGGCCGTTACCGGTCAAGGAGTAAAAGAGCTTTGGCAAGCAATATGGAAAACACGGGACAACCCGTAGAACAGACCCCCCAGCCGGAATCCCGTCCGGCGGATACGCAACCGGCCGGAGACCCGGCCCCCACAGCGGCGCCGGCG
>CAYSBM010000580.1:0-2372 GCA_964429095.1 uncultured Solibacteraceae bacterium
AGAAGTCGTAGTTCTCGCATTTGAACAAATCTTCCTTGAACTTCGGAAGCTGTCCGGTGCCAAATAGGCTCTCGGAATTCACCAGAAACGGGGGCAGCACTTCCGTATAGCCATGCTCGCGCGTGTGCGTGTCGAGCATGAAGTTGATCAAGGCGCGCTCCAACCTGGCGCCCAGGCCGCAATAAACCGCGAACCTTGCTCCCGTGATCTTGGCTGCCCGTTCCAAGTCGAGGATTCCCAGCGCCGGACCCAGGTCCCAGTGCGCCTGCGCCGGGAAAGTAAACTCCGGAGGCCGGCCCCAACGCCGCACTTCCACGTTATCGCGTTCGTCGCGGCCGACCGGCACCGATTCGTGCGGCACATTCGGAATCGCCGCCAGGTGCTGGCGGAACTCTTCGTCAAGCGCCTTCACCTGCTCTTCCAGCACCGCAATCCGGCCGCCGATCTCGCGCACCCTCTGCTGCCGCTCACTTGTGTCGGCGCCTTGCTTGCGCAGTTTGCTGATTTCCAGGCTCTCGCTGTTGCGCAATGCGCGCAGCTGTTCGCTTTCGGTCACCGCCGCCCGCCGCCGCTGGTCCAGGCTGCGGAAATCCTCCACGTCCAGGATGAAACCGCGTGTGGCCAGGCGCGCTGCGAATTCGTCCAGATGATTGCGAAATGTCGACAAGTCGTGCATGGTTCTAAGAAAGGCGGGTGCACTAGCTAGAATAGCGCTCCTTCGCTGGCGCCGTCGACTGGGCTACACTTTAATCGGGAGATCGGACCATGGCCGCCGGCAGCACGACAGAGGTTCCCGTTGCCTTGGAATCCCGCACAAACGGCTTGTCGCGGGAAGACTTGATCCGGGCGTTCCGCCTCATGTACACCTCGCGCCGGCTGGACGACCGCGAAATCCTGCTGAAGCGGCAAAACCGCATTTTCTTCCAGATTTCTGGCGCCGGCCATGAGGCCATACAGGTAGCCGCAGGCTTTGCCCTGATTCCCGGTAAAGATTGGTTTTACCCGTATTACCGTGACCGCGCCCTGTGTCTCACCTTGGGTGTGACGCCGGAGGAGATGCTGCTGGCTGCGGTGGGCGCCGCAGCCGACCCGGCCAGCGGCGGGCGCCAGATGCCTTCGCACTGGGGCCACCGCAAGTACAATATCGTCTCCTCCAGTTCCCCCACCGGCACCCAGTTTCTGCAAGCTGCCGGCTGCGCTCAGGCTTGCCGCTATCTGAACGCCAATTCAGACGAGATCACTCTGGTTGCCACCGGAGACGGGGCCACCAGCGAGGGCGAGTTCTGGGAAGCATTGAACGCCGCATGTCTTGATCGCCTGCCGGTTATTTTTCTGGTTGAGGACAACGGGTACGCCATCTCGGTACCCGTCGAACGCCAGACCGCGGGCGGCAGCATATCCCGCCTCCTCACCGGCTTTCCCGGCATGCTGATCCGTGAAGTCGACGGCACCGATTTCTTGGCTTCCTACGCGGCGATGCGCGAAGCCGTTGAGTATGTCCGCGCGGGTACGGGGCCTGCGCTGGTCCATGCGCACGTCATCCGCCCTTACTCGCATTCGCTTTCCGACGATGAACGCCTTTACAAGACCGAAGCCGAGCGCGCCGCCGAGGCCGAACGCGACCCGCTGATGCGGTACCCAGAATTACTCGTCCGCTCAGGGGTGCTTGACCATGCCGCCCTCCAGTTGATCGTCCGTGAAGTGGATGAGCATATCCAAGCCATCAGCGCCAAAGTCGTGGACGCCCCGCCTCCGCCCCGCGGTTCCGCGTTGCGGCATCTCTACTCCGCCACAGTCGACCCCGCCTCAGATGCCTTCCACTCCTTCCCCGATTTCAACGGCGAACCGCGCACCATGGTCGACGAAATCAACCTTACGCTCGCCGAGGAAATGCGCCGCAACCCCAACATCGTCGTCTTCGGCGAGGACGTCGCCGACTGCGGCCGCGAAGAGAACTTGACTCAAGTCAAGGGCAAGGGCGGAGTGTTCAAAGCCACCTATGGCTTGCAACGCGAGTTCGGCTCCCGCCGTTGTTTCGACACCCCGCTGGCCGAAGCCGCCATCGTCGGCCGCGCCATCGGCATGGCCACCCGCGGCCTCAAGCCCGTCGCCGAAATCCAGTTCTTCGACTATATCTGGCCCGCTATGATGCAGATCCGCGACGAACTGGCCACCATGCGCTGGCGCTCTAACAACGCTTTTTCCGCGCCGGTGGTGATCCGTGTAGCCATCGGCGGTTACCTCAGCGGCGGCGCCATCTATCACAGCCAGTGCGGCGAAGTGATCTTCACGCACATTCCCGGCCTGCGTGTGGTGTTTCCATCAAACGCCCTGGATGCCTGCGGTTTGCTGCGTACGGCTCTACGCAGCGA
>CAYSBM010000581.1:0-2368 GCA_964429095.1 uncultured Solibacteraceae bacterium
CAAGCGACCCGCCAGATAGCCGCTGAACTGCCTCACATCCGCGTGGGCGGCTTCGGCCGAGTGTTGCGCCTCGACCCCCGCCAGATCCCCAAGCCCCGTGGCAATGGTGACTCTCTGCTGGGCCGACCGTTGTTCGTCGCGCGCCAGCGCGAGGCCGTGAACCGCGGCCTGATAGCGGCGAATCGCGGCCAGGTTGAAGACGTTCTGTGCCAGTTGTACACGCGCGTCAAACCGGCTGAAGGGGCCTACGAAGGGATCCAGCCCGGGAAACGTCGCCGAAGTGAGGCCCATGGCTGCCAGGTTTGAAGTGAGGTTGGCCTGGTAAGCCGCGCCGGAGAGGTTTGGCAGCAAAGCTGACCGCACGAGGCCCTTCTCACCTGCGGCTTGCGAAACGCCTTCGCGCGCGAGCTGCGTCTGGAGGTTGTATTTCAGCGCTAGCTCAACCGCCTGCTGAAGGGATAAAGTGAGTTGCGGTTTGCTCGCAGACTGCTGCGCAGCCGCCGCTGGCGGAGACAGTTGAGTAACCCCAGCGAAAACCAGCAGCAGGGCGATCGAGGTCCGTTGCCGACGTGGCATTGGCTTACGAGATATTGTTCCTTGCATATTAAGTTCCTGTAGGAGCGGCTGAAATCGATTTATACGGCCTGGAGTGGAAACTCTCATTTCCGGGCCACTCCCTTGCAAAAGATGTCCATAATCAAAGGCACGTTGGCTTCATAAGGATGCTGTTTGGGGTCTTCGATCCAGCATTGGAGGAATCCGTTGGTGAGGCTTTCCAGCGCCAGGGCCATGTAATAAGGATTGAGCGGCCGGAAAATCTTCTTACGGACGCCGGTCTGAAATACAGCGGCCAGCCGTTCGAGCAGATCGTCGTACAACTCCAGAATTTCGCGATCTAGTCCGGCCCGGATGTTGAAACTCGCTCCCCTCGTCTCAGCGAAGTAGAGACGCAGCATCGCGGCGCCGCCGGTGAGCAACGCTGTTTTGGCCTCGACGTACTTCTTCAGCACGCCGAGCACGTCTTCTCCCGCCGACTGCGCGAGGATCTCTTTCAGTGCGGCATGAAACCGCTCCGCCCTGCTGCGGATGAGCGCTTTATACAGGTCTTCTTTGTCCCGGAAGAACTTATAAAGCGTGCCCACGGCGAATTCCGCCTTCTGCGCGATCTCTTGCATGGTGACGGCGTGATAGCCCTTCTCAGAGAACAGGCTCAGAGCGGCGGCCAGCAGTTCTTCTCTCTGGCGCAGCTTCTCCCGCTCGCGCCGGGGAATCGTCTCAGCGTTCATAGGCGCCTCCGGGCTTTGTCTGTGAATATGACGTCATATACTGAATACGAAATCATACTACAGTACGCAGCTTCACGATGTCAATCAGGCTGGGGAGGTTCAGGGGAGAGAACGACCGGCCGCCGCTAACACCTCATGCCGGTTTGGAATGACCGAATTGCGGCTTGGTAGAAAGGTGCGCTCAGAGGGGAATTCGGTCTTGCCCTGCTAGCCGCGGCCGCGGGCGGCAGGTGTGCAACTGCGACGTAGGGAGACCGCGCTCACGACAGAGGCCGTCGTGATGATTGCATGCCCCAGGATTCGTCGCAAGTCCACAACGTGGGAGCTGTTGCCGGTAAACAAGGAAGCGGGTGTGTGCTTCAGTAGCCGTCAGCGGAGCGGCAGCTTCGGCTTGGCAGCGATGGTCTTTCAGTCACGGCCGGTATTCCTGTGGAGCGCGGCGGCGCCGTTGGCGGTTCTGAAAACGAAACTTCGCGCCGGATCCCCTGCTTCGGTGATGTGACGATGAAGTATCTTGCGGTCCATGACCGAGGCCGGCTCATACCTCTGCTTGTTCACCTTCCCCTTCCCGTCTCGACGGTCACCAGTGGGTTGTCGAGGTCCCCGTTTCGAGCAGGAAGCTGAATACACTCGTTCAGTGGCGAGCTCCTTCACCGGGGTCTTCAAAGGTGGGGTTGACTTCACAGCCGAAAGGAAGTGTTTCTTGATACCGCGCCGGCGCAAGAAGACGTTCATTGCATGGAGGTAGGCGTTGATGGACGATGCCTTCCGCGTGCTACCACCTTTTATCACCACGGCTGCCGCTTTCCGGGCAGCTCCGATCTGTTCGACTGAGTAGACTGGCAGCAGAAATGGTTCGAAGGCGTGCCAGGCCGGTGATTAGGCTGGGATCGTTCCGGCTGTGCGGTTTATTACAACGCGCCGTTTGTCAACGAGGGCTTGGAAGAGAGTTTTCAGCATCGGAAACCTAGGAATGAGCAGGCCGACAAGCTTCAGCCCCAATATCTGAAGAGTTGTAAAGAAGAGCTGGAGCCACCCGCCGGGCTTGAACCGGCGACCTGCTGCTTACGAATCAGCCGCTC
>CAYSBM010000582.1:0-1816 GCA_964429095.1 uncultured Solibacteraceae bacterium
CAAAATGATGCTCCTTCTCTTTGGGGTCGTCTCCGTCGTCATGCCAGTCGTACCATATCGATAGGGGTACGCCGCAGGCGATGTTATGCAGCCACTGCCGGGCCAGATACTTCGCCTGTAATTCAATCGTAAGCCCGGTGGAAATGTCGGAGTAACCCCATTCGCCGGAATAAATGGGGACTTTCTTCCCTTTGGGCGCGTAACGCGCGATGAGGGCGCGGAGCTTGGAGTACTCGCCGGCCGCCGATTCGGGATCAAGGCGGCGGTACGGATGCACGGTGACGGCATCCCAGTAATCGAGAAGTCCGGCTTTGAAACAGGCTTCCAGAAACGGCAGGTTGATGCCGGAAGTTGCCGGGCCGATGTACTTTTCGCCGGGGGCGGCAGCCCGGATGGCCTTGCCGGTCTCGATCGCCAACTTGGCGTAATCCTCCGGGTTGGGCGCGGGCTTCCAGAACTGCTTGAGGTTCGGCTCGTTCCACATCTCCCAGAGGATGCCGCGGCTACGGAAACGCTGCACTGCCGCCGCCGCGAAACGCGCGAACGCCTTCCTTCCGTCGGCTGTGTGGGGTGGAAGATCGCCGTCATAGAGCCTGTTGGTGTAGTCGAGGATGAACAGCGCCCGAATCCCGTAAGGCTTGAGCGCGGCGAGCAGCCGCTCATACGCGGCAAAGTCGTAGTCTCCCTTCCGGGTTTCGATGGAAGCCCAGTGAAAATCCATGCGCACCCACCGGAAGCCGCCCTGGGCGAGCATTTCCATTTCGCCCGGCCGGGGATCCGTAAAGTGAATATTGACCCCCAGACCGTCAGTGGCGAAGCGCTCGGCCGGGCAGGTGGCGGCGTGCGCCAGCAGCGCGGCGAACAGCAACGTCGCCCGGTTCATTTTCCCAGCAACTCCAGATACCGCGCCACGGCTTCGATGCCGCGGTAAAAGTTCGGCAGGTGGAAGTTCTCGTTGGGCGCGTGCAGGTTGTCGTCGGGCAGGCCGAACCCCATCAGCACGCTGGGAAATCCCAGGTGTTTGTCGAACAGTCCCACGATGGGGATGCTTCCGCCGGAGCGGATATAGACTGTTTCGGTTCCAAAATATTGTTTCAGGGCTTCGGCGGCGGCGCGCACGAACGGGCTTTCCGGATTCACCAGCGAGGGTGCAGCGCCGTGAATCAGGCGCGTTTCCGCTTTCACTCCCTTGGGGCAGGCGGCCTCGACTGCCTTTCTGAGCTGCTCGAAGGCCTCTTCGGGTTGTTGATCCGGTACCAGGCGGGTGCTTACCTTGGCCACGGCGCGCGCCGGGATTACAGTCTTGGCCCCTTCGCCTGTGAAGCCGCCGCGGATGCCGTGCACCTCGAGGGTTGGGCGCGCCCAGACGCGCTCGAAAACCGAGTAGCCGGGTTCGCCCGTAAGCTCCTTCACCCCGATTTCCTTGCTGCGGTACTCCTCTTCGTTGAACGGCAGCCGCTTCCAGGCGTCCAGCTCTTTTTGGCTGGGCCGTTGCACACGGTCATAAAAGCCGGGGATTAGAATATGGCCGTTGGGATCCTTCAGCCGGGTGAGGATCTCGGCGATGGCCATGATGGGATTCGGCGCGACGCCGCCGTAGATGCCGGAGTGCAGGTCATGATCCGCGCCTTCGACCGAGATTTCGCAATAGTTCATGCCACGCAGTCCGGTGCAAATGGTGGGCAGGTTGGGAGCGAACATTTCGGTGTCGCAGACCAGCGCGGCGTCGGCTTTCAAACGCGCCGGGCGCGAAGCGACGTACTGCGCGCTGTGCTCGCCGCCCACTTCCTCTTCGCCGTCCGCCAGCAACTTCACG
>CAYSBM010000582.1:1875-2365 GCA_964429095.1 uncultured Solibacteraceae bacterium
AAACGGCGGCGTCTTCCACTCTTCCAGCGGTTCCACCGGCTGCACGTCATAGTGCCCGTACAGCAGCAGCGTGGGCTTGCCTGGGGCGTCCAGCCACTCGCCATAAACCAGCGGGTGGCGGCCCTCGGATTCGAGCAGTTCCACGCCATTGAGCCCGGCCTCGCGCAGTTCGCCGGCCAGGAACTCGGCGGCGCGCCGCACGTCGGCGGCATGCTCAGGCAGCGTGCTGATGCTGGGAATGCGCAGAAAGGACTTGAGCCCTTCCAGAAAAGCCTCCCGGTGCTGTTCGTAATAGCTCATACCACCACAGGGTACAAAGAATCAGATACCTCCGGACTGGGCCCATGCCTGAAAATCGACTGTCGCGAGAAAAGAGCCCTTACCTTTTGCAGCACGCCCGCAACCCTGTGGACTGGTTTCCGTGGGGAGAGGAGGCCATCGAGAAAGCCCGCCGGGAGGATACACCGGGTTTGTTGGCCGTAGGGTATTG
>CAYSBM010000583.1:0-2364 GCA_964429095.1 uncultured Solibacteraceae bacterium
CGCTGCTGCAGCTGCAGCGCGCCGCCAACACCTTCGCAGGCGTGTGAGAGGCTGTCAATGACCAATACTGAGTAACCTGCACGAGCCGCCGCATTAATCGCCTCTGCGTACCGCTCTGGTGAGAACTGGGTGAGCTCGAGCACGTCAAACTGCCAGGCGATGCCATCAGGCGCTTCCCCGACATATTTGGAAGCAGATCCCCGCTCCGTGTCGATGAAAGCAATCTTGCCGCCGTTGGCCAGCGTGTGCGCGAAGCGCAGCGCCGTGTAGGTCTTGCCGCTGCCCGCTGGCCCGTCGATCGTCATTCGCAGCTTGCTTTGGTATTTTTGTGCCGGTCTAAACATGTCAATTCCTTTCGTGGATGATTAGGATTTCTTGATTACTGTCATTCGTGAGTAGCTCAATACTTTGTGTGTCATTCAATCCCAAGAATTTCCGTATATTCGCGCGCACCTTCCTCCCTACCGGCGCATCGATGCCCGGGTCGGTCACTCCAATCAGCGCATGGGCCAGGTTCCAGCCCGCCCATTTCAAAATCTCTTGTGATCTTTCAATACCAATTTGCGGCAGGCAGGCCAGCAGCGCTTCTTTCGGCCCAAGCACTTGCACCGGACGAGCTGGTAATATCTGCAATTCTTTTCCCCGCTGGTGCGCGATCAGACGTAAGATGGCTGCTTCCAAATCATTATCGCCAGCACAAAAGACCACATAGATCCCCGCCTCCTGGATGCTCAGTAAGGTTCCTGCTACACTTGCGTAAGACCATCCAGTGACGCGGTCCGTCACAACCATTCCATTCTGGTCCACGCCCAAAGCGCCTGTAATCAGCAGGTATGGATAGGTTTTGACTGGTCCGCCGCGCAATTGTTCGTCATATCGTTTGTTTGCCAGCGGCTCCAGCTGTTCCAGCAGCCTGCCATCCTTCAACGAGTTCAAAAAATCATTTGGCGTTTTGCGCTCGATTAGTAACAAGCAACCATCATCCGTAGCAATCCAGATGTCGCCATACTCCAGCAGAGTCACGGCTACCGGTAAACCGCCGAAGTTAAGTTCTTGAACCCATTTGGGTTCGCGCTGGTCAATCATCATGGCTGAAGCTTTCATCATTCCTCCGTTCCCCCTCCCTGGGGGCGGCTATCGATATAGTCAACTTATCTATAGCAATGCCGCCCTTTCAAGGAGGAAATGAACGCCGGCGCCCTGTTACCGGCAAATTGGCGGGCAGGATTCGAACCTGATTTCAGTTTGTATTCGGCAACAACCCAGCACTGCCTGCCAAGTTGTGTCTAAGCGTATCCCCACTACGCCGCCCGCCAAGTGAAAAAACTAGAAATTCAAGGTGATATTGCGCGAGCGCTTTTCTTCTTGTGTTGGTTCAGTGGCTGCCATTTCCTGCAAGGCTTCCAGAGCATTTGCAATGCGGTATAGCGATACCGCGATTGCCTCCAGTGCCCAGCTGAAGGAGACATTTCCACTCGAATCGTGCGCAAACTGTATCATCCGTTCAATATATGTTTTGTCAAAGTCCATTGTTCTTCTCCTTTAGTGTTTGCGCCGGTTACTCTTTCCGGCTCGCCGTCCTTTTCTGTCGGGTGGCAGATTTTATGTCCTGCGGCGAAGCTACTACCCGAATACCGGTAATATGGACATGATGGCAGACCAGATTTGCACTGGCTCAGCTACGATGGGATCTATTCCGCTGTTTTGGCGTTTTCTAGCCTCTCGCTCGCGCTTCCCTGGGTTAGGTCGTTTGTACGACATGCGTTATCTCCGGTCCTGTTAACTCATTTGCCTACTCTGACGGCTGTGTCCTACCACAGTGCTGCCCATTTCGTTTACTTCAACAGCGCTTGCACTTCCGGGCTGTCGAAGGTAAAGAACTTGTTCACCATCGGGAAACCTGCCAGCGAAGCGGTGATGGCTTCCCGATACTGGGCTGGCTGCTTTCCGGTAATTGCGGTTGAGACAATCACCCGTAAGAATTGCGCTGCAGCGTCTTTCTCAGCTTCATTGACGGGTGCCCCAGAGGGCGTATATTGAGCTGGTGCAATAGCTGGCTGCGCGCCGTTGCCGTCGCCGTTCATCGCCGCCCGGCACTCGGCCTCTGTGTTGTAGATTGCCAGGAATTTGAAGTCCGTGCTTTCCCGCATCTGGCCGTCTTTCTCGTACGTGCGTCCGTTTGGAACTGGCACCACATGCGCCCATTTTCCATTGGCTGACCGCACGTCCTGGTAACCCAGGTCTTGCAGAGATTTCAGCGTAATCGTCCGCCATTCCTTCGATTCAGCCAATAGATGGCGCTCGCACACGTTCGGATTGGTGATGTTCAGTTTTTGCAGCTCTTTCAAAGAAGTTTCTTCCCGA
>CAYSBM010000584.1:0-2363 GCA_964429095.1 uncultured Solibacteraceae bacterium
GCGGCGTGAGCCAGGTCGGTAATCGGCAGTTTGGCCGTCGTGTCAAAGCCGGTCAGCATCCGGTTGTAACGTTCGGTGAGGCCAAGTTCATACTCCAGGCGCAGTCCCGCCGATAGCGTCAGCCGGGGTGTGGCGCGCCAGTTTTCCTGCACGTACCAACTGTAGATCGGCGAGTGGGTGGCGTAGGTATCGCTCACCGTGTTCTGGGCCAGCGTGGGAATGCCCATCAGGAAGGCGGCCCAGGAGTGACCAATATTGCCGGCGGGAGTGTAGGTGTCGTCGTTGCGCCGCGGGAAGGTATTGTCGAAAGCAAAGGCGCCGGAGGTTACGGCCCCTCCGCCTCCGGTCCGTTTCAATTCGCGGACGTCAAAGCCGGTGCGAAGGGTATGGTTGCCGCGGATGTGCGACAGATCGATTTTGGCCGAAATGGTCTGATACTTGTCAAAATTACCGGGATAAACAGTGCCCAATTGCTGGTAGCCGTTGATCAACATGAGCGGCAGGACGTGCTGGTCGCCCGCCCGGTCGTCCAGATATTTGGGCAAGCCAACCTGCGAGGGTTTGTATTGCTTCAGCGCCGGGATACTGCTGCCTTCGCGATACTCGTTGCTACTGAAGGTAGCGTTCACCAGAGTGGCGGCGCTCTTGGTCCAGACCCAGTCGACAGCAGCGCCGTGATTATGGCGGTTAGCGCCGGTCACAAAAAGGCCGTCAATGGTTTCGTACGTCCAGTTACCGGAGCCGTCGTTCCAGTCGTTATAACTCCATCGTCCGAAAAAGCGGTGATTGTTGGAGTGCTGATAATCGTAGCGGCCGGTGTAGGCCTTGTAATCCCAAAGAGACTTCTGGCCCACCGAACGGTAGTTGTTGACCGGTTCCATGCTGGGATCCGCCGGCGACGCGTTCGGCAGAGGGTAGATCTTTTGGTAGAAAGAAGCCGCAGGACTGATCATGCGCGAAGCCGGGAGCACGTTGCCGGCGAAAGGATCGCGGATCAAATGGCCGGGCCGAGCCGGATCCAGACGCACGCTCAACGGGTCGTAAATTTGATACAGCGTAGCGCCGTTTTTCACCTGCAACAGATCCGAAAAATCACCCTTGCGGTTCAGAGCGGTAGGAACGGTCTTGTTGAGCTGCGAGGCCTCTTCCGCTTTATTGTCTTTGAATCCGTTGAAACTAAAGAAGAAAAATAGTTTATTCTTCCCGTTGATGACCTTGGGGATGACCACCGGACCGCCGACGGTGACGCCGTAGTTATTGGAGTGGCCGGAACTCTGTTTCGGAGAATTGCGCAATTGATCGGCCAGGGCCTTATCTCCGGCAGCCTCGGCGGCGGCGATCTTGGCGTAGTACTGCTGCTTGACGAAAAACGGCAGGGCCTGCCAGCGTTGCTGCCAGTGCTGCTCGGTGGCCGTGCCGTGCAGTTCGTTGGTGCCCGCTTTGCTCATCATGATGACGTTCAAGCCGCTGGTATGGCCAGTGGACGCGTCGAAGTTGGCGGTTTCCACCTTGAACTCTTCGATGGTGTCGTTGTAGGGCAGGTAGGCGATGCGGCGCTGGACGCCCTGGTTGGGGGTACCGTCGATCAACCACTCATTGCGCCCCGCGGCGCCCGGCGGCGCGATCCCCGCAGCGTTGGTGTGCGAATGCAGAGAAACGTAATTGTTCACTCCTCCCACGGCCATGCCTGGCGCAAGCTGGGCAAACAAGACTGTGCTGTTGCTGAGCACCGGTAAGTTCATGATCGAACGGCTGTTGTAAACCTGCCCCGAGGTAACCGTGTTGGTTTCCAGTAAAGGCGCATCGGCCATTACGGAAATACTTTCACTCAAATCGCCGATCTCCATCTTGAAATCCACCTGGAGACGGCTGCCCACAGGAAGTTCGATCCCTTCGCGCACAGATCTCTTGAATCCCGTGGCTTCCACACTCACCCGGTACTTTCCAGCAATCAGGAGGCTGGCTTCGTAGTAGCCTGTGTTGTTGGTTTGATAGCGTTGGGAGACGTTGGTTTCCGTGTTGGTTACGGTGACTTTGGCTCCGGCAATTGCCGAGGAGGATGGGTCGACCACCGTGCCGAAAATCATCCCCCGTGTATCCTGAGCCATTGCGGCAGCCGCGCAGACCAGCGCTAGGAACACCGATAAGTACTTCACACAATTGCTGGCTGTAGCATTATTCAACATCACACCCTCCAGGCGAATTGATTGTCAACTTTCAAATCTTGTTTGAAATGCCCATAGATGAAGAGCCCCCTCAGCCGCAGTTTCCTCACAACCTTAGGAGAAAATCCTGAAGCCCCGCTGTGGGGAAATGGCCGATCAATACACTCTTCTTTAGTAGAGTCTGCATAACCGGCCGGC
>CAYSBM010000585.1:0-2362 GCA_964429095.1 uncultured Solibacteraceae bacterium
CGCGGTGAACTGGAAGCCTACTTCATGCTCCTGGCGCCAGTTTTCGAATGGCCCCCCCCGCAAAAAGTCCTGCTGAGCGAGAGGTTCCTGCGCGAGCAAGTACTGCCCCGGCGCAATGCGGCACTGGCTATGGCTTTGGAAATGCGGGATTTGAACCGCGCACATTTCGCTCAACAGCAACAGGAACTGGAGCGCAGCCAAGCCAGTTTCCTCCGCTACTTGAACCGTATGACGGCACTCTCGCATCCGCACGCAGCTTGAAAAGCGGAATTTGGAACATCAGGAGCGGGCTGAGCAGGCCGAACAGGAACTGCGCCGCTTGAGCCAGCAATTGGTTCAGGCCCAGGAAACCGAACGCAAGTTGATCGCCCGAGAACTCCATGATCAGATCGGGCAGATGCTTACGGCGGTTCGTATGGACTTGAGCGGCCTCATGCAGTCATCGGAAGGCCGGGGGGAACCATTCTGCACTCGCTTGCGGGAAGCCCGCCAGACGGCCGAACAGGCACTACGGGCAGTCCGCGATTTGGCCATGGGTTTGCGGCCCTCGATGCTGGATGATCTTGGGATGGCGCCAGCCATCGAATGGCAGGCGAGGGATTATTCCCGGCGCGCCGGCGTGCCGGTCCATGTCCAGGTGGACGGAAACCTGGACGCCATACCAGAGGCTCACCGGACATGCATTTACCGTGTGGTCCAGGAAGCTCTTACCAATTGTGCCCGGCACGCGCGGGCGCGGAATATACGCATCTTGTTGCACGGAGGCTCGGGGCGCATTTTCCTGGCCGTACAGGACGATGGGGTGGGATTTGGGCCTGGCGAAGGGCGGGGCAGCGGATTGGGATTGATCGGCATGGAGGAAAGAGTAGGGGAGCTTGGCGGCCGGTTGGAAATTCTTTCGCAGCCGCATAAGGGCACGCTGATCCGTGTAGAGTTGCCAGTTGGCGGGGAAACAAGGATATGAGCCGGATCCGCATCTTGCTGGCTGACGATCATGGTTTGGTGCGCAAAGGTTTGAGGTTGGTGCTGGAATCGCAGGAGGGTGTGGAGGTGGTAGGGGAAGCCTCCGACGGGCGGGAAGCGGTGAGGCTGGCCTCGGAGTTGCAGCCCGATATTGCGATTTTGGACATCGCCATGCCGAATCTCAACGGCATTGAAGCTGCCGCCCAGATTACGAAAGGCTGCCCGGCGGTGCGCGTGATCATTCTGAGCATGCATTCCGATGAGAGCTATGTGGTGCGCGCGCTGGATGCTGGGGCGCGAGGCTACCTGTTGAAGGACTCCGCTGAGGATGATCTGGTGCAGGCCATCCGCACAGTAGGCCAAGGGCGCCCTTACTTCAGTCCCGCCATATCGGCGGCTTTGTTGGAGGACTATATCCGGACTCTCCGCCAGCGCGGGCTTACGGATTCCTACGGCCTACTCACAGACCGCGAAAAGGAAGTGCTGCAATTGCTGGCCGAAGGCAAATCTATTAAAGAAGTGGCGGTCCTGCTCAAACTCAGCCCCTATACCGTGGAGACGCACCGCACCAACCTAATGCAGAAACTCAACCTTCACAACACGGCTGAAATTGTGCTTTACGCGGTCCGCAAAAAAATCATCTCTTAGCGCGGACCGGGGTGCTCCTAGGCGGCAAAGGCTTGCGGATCGCGGCGGGTGGCGAAGGTTGAGGCGAGGGTTTATAGTCGTAAGGCGCCCGCAAGCGGGGCAACCGGCTCAGTTTAAGCAGGTGGTCGAACGCGGCGGGTTGGGATTGCCTGGCGGCGGGGAGCGCCGGTCCGCCGGGTTCGCGGGCAAGCGCGGGTTCCGGTTTAGCCGGAGGCGGAACGACAGGCGGCCGCCGGCTCTTGCCGGCCGGTGCCTTGGGAATCTTGACATAGGGGCTCAAAGCGCGCGCGCTGCGCGAACGGGTGGGCGCCTGACCTTCTTCTTCGTCAAGCCATTCAAGTATGGGATTTTTCGAATACTTGCGAGGATTCGCCATGATATCCCTCCTTGCAACCAGCCGGAAGGTTCACTCGTCTAGTCTGAGTCTAGACCGGATGCCAGCTCCTTTCAAGCCTAAACTAGCCGCGGCGGCACTGTTGTGCGGCGCCTTGAGCGGCCAGGATACCCGGCTGATTGTGCGGAAAACGGTGGAAGCCGACGTGCGCAACGCCGAACTTGCGCGTAACTATGCATTCATAGAACACAATGTGCAGCGGCAATTCGACGGGCTGGGCCGGCTGAAGTCGGTGCGCTCGCGAACCTTTGAGGTGACCATGCAGGAGCAGTCCCCACACCGCCGTCTAATCGCCCGTGACGGTAAGCCGCTGAGCGAGGCCGCACAGGCCACCGAGATGGCCAATCGCCACCGCAG
>CAYSBM010000586.1:0-2357 GCA_964429095.1 uncultured Solibacteraceae bacterium
GGAAGGCGGACGCACGGTGGGCGCCGGCACCGTCACCGAAATTTTGGCGTAAAGGCAACGGGCCGGCCGAAGGTGCGCCGGCCACGGGCACCAATCATGAAGGAACGCATTCGAATTCGTCTAAAGGCTTACGACCACCGGGTGCTGGACCAGTCCACCAAGGAAATTGTGGACACAGCCAGGAAGACCGGGGCCCAGGTGGCGGGGCCGATCCCGCTGCCGACGCTCAAGAACCGGTTCACGGTGAACCGTTCTCCGCACGTTGACAAGAAATCGCGGGAACAGTTCGAGATCCGCACGCACAAACGGCTGCTGGACATACTCGAGCCCACGCAGGACACCGTCGATGCCCTGATGAAACTCGACTTGCCGGCAGGCGTGGACGTCGAGATCAAGGCGTTTGGGAAGGATAGGAAGTAAGAAGCGAGGAGCCGGAAGCCAGGAGCCGGCATGCCGGCCGCCGGCAGCATCCCGTCTCCCGGATCCGGATCCTGGCTTCTGAGGATTATGTTATGAGCCCAGGCATTCTAGGCAAGAAGATCGGTATGACGCAGGTATTCCGGGCCGACGGGCAGGCGGTTCCGGTCACCTTGCTGAAGGCGGGCCCATGCGTGGTAGTGCAGCGCAAGACTCCGGCCAACGACGGCTACGACGCCGTCCAATTAGGACTGCTCGAGTATGCCAAGCCGCAGCGTATCAACAAGCCCGCGACAGGACACATGAAGAAGTCCGGCGCGGCCGGCGTCAAGTTCCTGCGCGAGCTTCGTCTCCAGCCTGGCGAGGGCGACCTGAAGACGGGCGATCGTGTGCTGCTGGACGTGTTCAAACCCGCCGACAAAGTGGACGTGATCGGCGTGAGCAAGGGCCGAGGTTTTGCGGGTTTCGTCAAGCGCCATCATTTCGCCGGCGGCGAGGGCTCCCACGGCTCGATGTTCCACCGCGCACCTGGATCGATAGGGGCGTCCAGCTACCCGTCCCGCGTTTGGCCTGGCCAGCGCATGGCCGGGCACATGGGAACGCAGCAGGTGACGGTGCGGAACCTGGAAGTGATTGAAGTGGACGCAGAGGACAACGTGCTGGTGGTGAAGGGGGCGGTCCCCGGCCCCAACGGCGGCTACGTGGTCGTGCGGCGCGCCAAGAGGTGACGATCATGCCCAAAGTGGACGTCGTGGATTTGAACAATCAGAAAGTCGGCGAGGTGGAACTCTCCGAGACGGTATTCGGCGCTGAAGTCAAACAAGCGCTGCTGTATGAGGCCGTCCGGCAATATCTGACCAGCCGGCGCCGTGGAACGGTAAAGACCAAGACACGGCACGAAGTATCGGGTTCCGGCAAGAAGCTGTGGAGACAGAAAGGCACCGGGCGCGCCCGTATGGGTTCGATCCGCTCGCCGTTGTGGCGTCATGGCGGCACCGTGCATGGACCGCAGCCGCGGGACTACGGCTATGAACTGCCGCGCAAGATGATGAAAGGCGCCTTACGTTCGGCCTTGTCCGCCAAGCTGCGCGACGGGGAGCTCAAGGTGGTCAAAGAGTTCGCCTTCCCGGATCATAAGAGCAAGCTCGTGCGCGGGGCGCTGGACAAACTGGAAGCGCGTAAGACCGTCCTGGTAGTGGACAATTCCAACAACCGCAACCTGAACCTGGGGGCGCGCAACCTGGCTGGCGTCACGCTGCTTGACAGCCGCGAAGTGACGCCATACCACCTGCTGGGCCATGAGCGCGTCCTTTTGTCTCTGGAAGCGGCTCAGAAGCTGTCGGAGGCGCTGGCGAAATGAACTTGCACCAGATCATTTTGAGGCCGCTGGTCACCGAAAAGTGCGTTGCCAAGAAAGAGACCAGCCAGACGCTGGCCTTTGAAGTTGCCGTTCAGGCCAATAAGGTCCAGATTAAGAACGCCGTGGAGAAGCTGTTCAAGGTTAAGGTGGCCGAGGTCAGGACGGCGAACCAGGCCGGAAAGCTCCGGCGCCGCGGGCGGTTTGCGGGAATCGCCGGGGACGGGTCGGGCCTGGCCATCGATACCAATGCCAATGAGACCTTCTACGCCAAACCGGGCATCAGCGCCAACGAGATCTTCGGCTCACCCCCCTGTTCCTCCCCCGCCGTGGAGAGGCTGAAGAACTTCCTCGGCAAGAGCGCTTCCACGCCCGCGATGCAGTAGACCGGCAACGGCAGGCGGAGTCGTCCGGAGTCAGCGAAAATGGCTCCCCCTGCAGAACACAGGACAACGAGATGAGTCCGCGGGAAACAGCCGGGACAATGCTAACGGAGGATGATGCGGCGCGGATATGCGCAGCCGGCGAAACCGCCTGTCCGCACCTGTTCGATCTGTACCCCCGTCTCCACTCCGCTCCCGAG
>CAYSBM010000587.1:0-490 GCA_964429095.1 uncultured Solibacteraceae bacterium
CACCAGCGCGGAGCCCTTTTGGCGTCCCAGTTTCTCCCGCGCCGCTAGCGAAGCACCGTGATAATAGCCGCTGGGATGTGCTTCCAACGCCGAAAAAACCGGCTGGTAGGGTACCGTAATGGCCGGCTCCGGCCCCAATGAGGCGTTGTACTCGACCACGGCGATGCGCGGCGCGGCGTCCTCGACTGCGCGCCACAGCCAGTAATCCATGCCGTCGACGTCGATCGACAACACGCCAAGCTCGCCTTTGCCAACCAGCGCGTTCACGTTTTCCCGCGTGACATAAGCCTGCCGGATTCCGACCCGGTTGGAACGGTCTTTGAGCATCCTCCGGGCCAGTTTACGAGCGGCCGCCACGTTGAGCGGGTCGGCATCCACCATCAGGCCATCCCAACCCAGCACGAAAGCCAGCAAAGCGGTGTTGCATTCCCGGGCGTTTTCGATGCCGATCTCGACAAAAGTCTTCACCGGCGCTCCAGTTTGTGCTCGC
>CAYSBM010000587.1:500-2357 GCA_964429095.1 uncultured Solibacteraceae bacterium
AAGACGCCGTCCTCGTCGTTCTGCGAGAACACCTGGATTTCCGGGCCTGCGCCAGGTGCGAACAGGCCGGCATAGCGCTGGCGAAGAACGATCCCGGCTAGTTGTGCGCAGCGCGCTTCCAGATCGAAGAGCCGGTCCTCGATGTGGCTCAGTGTGTTGACACGGTTTAGCAAGCCGGGCGGGGTAAGCCGCCGCAGCCATCTGCGATACAGTTTCATGCGCCCGCCGTCAGAACATTACTGTAGCAGCGTTGCGGGCGGCATGGTCACAAGATCGATTCGGACCAGTTTTCCAGCACCGCCTGAACTTTGTTCAGGAACTGGTCGCCGGTAGCGCCGTCGATCAGGCGGTGGTCGAAGGTCAGCCCCAGGTGGCAGATCGAACGTATGGCGATCATGTCGTCGATCACCACGGGCGTTTTCTCGACCGTGCCGACCCCTAGAATCGCCACCTGCGGCTGGTTGATCACCGGAGTTCCAAACAGGCTCCCAAAGCTCCCGAAATTCGTGATCGAGAAAGTGCCGCCGTGGACTTCATCGGGCTTGAGCTGGCGCGAGCGGGCGCGGGAAGCCAGGTCGGCGATGGCTTTCTGCAATCCCACCACATTCAGCTCATCGGCATCGCGGATCACTGGCACAATCAACCCCTGGTCGAGCGCCACAGCGATGCCGATATTGATGTCCTCGTGATAAACGATGTTGGTTCCCTCCACCGAGGCATTCATGATGGGGAAGGCGCGCAGAGCCTCAGCCGCGGCGCGCGTAATGAAAGACAGGTAGGTAAGAGAAATCCCATAGCGCGCCTGGAACTCGGCCTTGTGCCGCTCTCTCACGCTGGCCACCCGCGTCATGTCCACCTTATGCACGGTAGTCACATGAGCCGAGGTTTGCTTGCTTCTCACCATGTGCTCGGCGATTTTCTGCCGCATGATGCTCATGGGCTCGACGCGGACTCTGCCAGAGGCGGCGTAGGCAGGCGACGGGGGAGCAGCCGCCGGGCCTGGCAGGCGGACCGGCTCGGCGCGGGGAGGTTCCGGAGCAGGCGGCGGCGCCGATGGCGCGGGCGCGGGCGCCGGCTGGGAGGCCTGCGAGGCAAGATAAGCTTCGACGTCCTGCTTAGTGATGCGCCCTCCGGCGCCGGTGCCCTTCACCTTCCTGAGGTCGATGTTGTGTTCGCGCGCCATACGCCGCACCAACGGCGAGACCGGGCCGGCGGCGGCTTCCGGCTCGACGGCCGGCGCCGGCGCGGCGGGTTCCTCGGGAGCCGGAGGGGAGGCGGGCGCTTCCACCGCGGCCGCCGGAGCGGCTATGGCGGCTGAGCCGGACTCGTCGATACGGCCCACCACGGTGTTGATGGCCACGGTTTGTCCTTCCTGCACCAGCACCTCGGCCAGCACGCCCGCCGCCGGCGCGGGGATCTCGGTGTCCACCTTATCGGTTGAGATCTCAAACAGCGGTTCGTCCTTTTCGACGCGTTCGCCGGGTTGCTTGAGCCACTTGGTCAGCGTCCCTTCCACAATGCTCTCGCCCATCTGGGGCATTACGACGTCGGTCATGCAAGCACCTCCTCAGCCTGTACTCGCTCCATGATGTCAAACTCGAATACGCGCGCGAAATGCCGGACAATGGCGGCTTCAACTTCGCGGCGCTCCGCGCGCACGCCCAGAGCCTCGATCGAGGTGACCGGCCTGGCCAGGCCGCAGGGCACGATGTATTGAAAGAACCTGAGATCGGTCGTGTGGTTCAGCGCGAAACCGTGCGAAGTGATCCACCGCCCGATGTGCACCCCAATGGCGGCGATCTTGGCCCCGTCCACCCACACGCCGGTGCACTTGTCCACGCGGCCGGCCGTAATGCC